>NZ_JASSPL010000015.1:0-105891 GCF_030264805.1 Cobetia sp. LC6
CAGAGCATTCAGGATCATCAGCGGGATGAGCTTCTCAGGGAAATGGTACGGGCCGTAGTTGTTGGAGCAGTTGGTCACCAATGTCGGCAGGCCATAGGTACGCTGCCAGGCACGCACTAGGTGGTCCGAACTCGCCTTGCTGGCAGAGTAGGGTGAACTAGGCGCATAGGGTGTCGTCTCGGTGAAGAGATCTTCCGGTCCTTCCAGATCGCCATACACCTCATCGGTGGAGATGTGATGGAAGCGGAAGTCAGCGGCCTTCTCTGCATCAGATTCCTTCAAGTCCTTCCAATACTGACGTGCCGCTTCCAACAGCTGATAGGTACCGACAATATTGGTCTCGATGAAATCTGCAGGGCCATCGATGGAGCGATCCACGTGGCTCTCGGCCGCCAGATGCATCACGATGTCCGGCTGGAACTCCGCGAAGACCGCCTTCATCTTCTCGCCATCGCAGATGTCCGCCTGCACGAAGTGATAGCGATCCGAATCCGCCACCTCGGCCAATGACTCGAGGTTCCCCGCGTAGGTTAATGCATCCAGATTGATGACGGTATGTTGAGTTGAGCAAATCAGCTCACGGACGACCGCAGAACCAATGAAACCAGCTCCACCAGTAATTAAGTAGATAGACATTTTAATTCAACCCAAGAGCAGAAAAGTACTTCTTAGCAATAACTTCCCAAGTATAAAATCGATTAGCGATTGATTTTACTTCAAGAATAGACTTAGTGCATTTTTCTTGGTTCGAATTTATAATTTCTTTCAAAGAATCAGGATTTGAGAAAAATGTACCTTGCCCTTTTAGAGTTTCACGATTATAACAGCAATCAAAGGCTAAGATAGGGACAGAAAAGTGCATCATTTCAACTAAAGACGGATTCGTGCCACCAGCGGTGTGACCATGCACATATGCACTAGCGTTAGATCTATACGCATATAAAAGCCCTACATCGTAAATAGGGTCGAGCATATGAATATTGTTAAACCCTGAATACTTCTCTCTTAAATTTTGTCCGTACTCACTATTCTGCCAGTTACCTATAAAGATAATATTCTTATTTGATAGAGCGTAGGCTTCCAATATGAGCCCAACACTATTTTCTGGCTCTATGCGGCAAACTGAAAGTGCATACTCAAAATTCACTGGTGATTCAACACAATCAGGCATATCAAAAACAGCATGATCACCCCCATAAGCGATAGTAAGGGATGGTTTATCATACTCACTATTTACATAATCAGTAATCGCTTGATTATCAGTAATAATTACATGAGAAAATTTTACGGCTAGTCTTTCAGAAAACTTCAGGAAACATTTAGCTAATTTTGACCATTTAGCGCGCTTCCATTCGAGGCCATCGATATTAGTAACAATCCTGATTTTTGGCTTTATTATTCTAACAAAAGGTATAATCAGGGTGCCAGAAACACCAAGAATTAATATACAATCCGATTTTTTTTTAATTGCCGAAAGTATTGATGCAATATCATAAAATATACTAGATACCCCATTAGCATTCAAATTAATATATTCTAACTTGGCACTTTTATAGTAATCTTTTTTTAGTGCATATGATTTACCCGAACAGTAAACGGTAACTTGACTTTTTTCAGCCATGCCATTAGATAATAAGTTTTCTACTAGAGTTTCGAACCCTCCATAATTAGCAGGAACTCCTACGGTACCGACAATTGAAACTTTCATATTATAACACCAATTTATGTTTCTAGGATTTCGTTAACAATTTTTATCAAAGAGCTCTTTAAAAAATGTTCTTTATCTAAAGAAGAAAAAATTTCGGGACTGCCGCTTTTACTAAGAAGGCAATTAATTCTTGTATAATCGAAATTATTAGAGTTATAGTTAACCACGTATTTATTGTCACTAAACTCAAAATCTAAAGAACTTAAGCAAGGCTTATTGTTTTTTAAATATTCATATATTTTTAGAGGAGACTCATCGTGCGATTTTTGTAAAATATAAGGCACTAAACCTACACGAAATGTATTCATAATCTTTGGTAATTCAGTGTAAGCAAACTCACCCATAATCTTAATATTAGAAATGTTTTCTAAATCCCCTCTTATCTTATCATTAAAGAACTTGCCATATAAAACTATAGAATATTGAGCTGCTAATTTTTTTAAAAAAGGTACATCAAGCTTGTCAGTGATAAAACCTACAAAACCTAAGTCGTACACATTTTCATGTAGATCCAATCTAACAACGTTTTCTTTATCTGCCTCTGAAATAAAGATTTTATTTGTTAGGACACTAGAATTTTTAGGTTTATCCGCATAATAATTACTACAAGCATCTGATACAAATGTAATATAATTGTAGCAACTACGAACATTTACATACTTCTCAGCGACTGCTGCTTTTTCTTGAGGGGTAAACCTATTATGCTTAGTAAAATTATCTATAAAATCATACCAGAGTAACCATGGACCTACATTATCTCTCTCAGGAATAATACCAGTTGGCATAAAGTCAATAAACACATTGTTACATTGGTCGTCTACTAGTTGCCCGAGCAAATCCCGACAGTATTTTGAATGCACATTACCAGCCCATACCCTAGGACTAATTATTGGTCCAAATAGGTTGTAGGACGTTTTATCATATACTTTTATTTTTTTATTACCAGCTAGCTTATTGAAATTTTTTTTAGTCGTTACCCTTTCATAAACACTTACAGGCCTATTAATAACATGTATTTTTTTTACTATATCGAGACTCGCCAATGTATCTATTATTTGTAAATCACGAACCGCAGGACCGTATTTCTCATAAAAATAGGCATCTCTATACGGCGCTACTACAATATTTAGCATACAACCCTCTTCTAATTTATAACAAATATAGCAGTTTATAGGATTCAAACGTACTGGTAGTGAATGTTATTAAAGTGAGTAAGAGTGTAAAGGAATAAAAGACAATGTGGCTTAAAGTGCTTTTGAAATATTTTTCGTAACAATAAACAGAAGTTATTACTAATAAAGGGTAAGATAAATACATAAACCTATATGAGAATTCTGCAAGTGAAAAAGCCGCATAAAACAAAACAAGTAACATAGCGACGAACATAAGACGATGTATAAGTTCATCGTATCTAAAGTTACGGGATACAATAACACAATATACATATGGTAGTGCTAAAATTAAACTGATAGCTTTAAAATACATTTCGACAGATTTATCTAGTAAATCTTTATCTAAAATAATATAACGTACTAGTTTGGATAACAAATCACTACCAGTGTTATACTTAGTAGCAAAGGAGTAAATATCAATATTAATAAAGGAAAACGCTAGAAATAAGAGAGAACTCAAGAAAAATAAAAAAATATTAACCCTATGCAGTTTGTGCTTAACTGATAATGCGCTAATCAAGGCGGTTAAAACCGTAGAATTATGTATTATGGCTGGTAATAACGTCAATATTTTGAATTTCCTTATATGTAAGGATAGTATAATTATTAAAGCAGATATATTTAAAGCTAACCCATTCCGTATAGTGTTAGTGAGCATATCTAAACCTGGCAATAAACCAGAGTAAATCAATACTACTAAGCTAATATTTTTAATTTTAAAACTAAAGGCTGCGAGCGCTAAAAAAATAGTGCTTAATACAGCTATTACATATAAATATCCAGCTGCGTCGAGAAAATACGATAAAAACTTACTGAAGTAATAAAACCCGAATTCAAAATTAAAATTTTTGAAGCCATCAGTGAAGTATTTAACGTAGCCATGAGTATCTTTACCACTATCTAGACTCCTGAATCCTAAAAAGACTGACACTACTATCACGCTTGAGCATGCTAAATATATAGTAAAAAAATTTTTTATTCTATTGAAAAGAAATGAAAGCAATAATAAACAGTAAAATGCAAATATATATACAATATTACCTAAATACATAATGATCCCTAGAGCCAAGGTATAGCTTCAGTCAATTCATAGCAAAAAATTAAACAATTGAAATATACAGCGCGGAATAATAAGCATGGTAGAAACTTATCTTATGATTGTTAAATGGGGATTAGCGCCCCTATAGCACTCTCGATTATATTTCTTACTTAAGAGCTGCATTAATGCATAGCAACTATTACTAATGATCTAATCACTAATAATGCCTATACACGAACTTCTACGAAAACTTCTAGTTTTACAAAATGAGTACTAATGTGAAATAAACTAACATCGTAGAAGTTCATACAAGCTTAGAAGGTTAAACAGCAAGTAAACAATTTTCGTCCGATAATTTAGTTAAAAATTATTACTAGTAGCAAAAAATCTCTAAGCTATAGACGAGAATAAAACTGCAAGATTATTTAATTTCTTCTTACAGCATATTATATCCTAACAATGCAAGCATTACCTATACATTTATACTACCAACCGAATTTATGTCCTAATATAGTATCCCATTTTTTAGGCTTAAATACATAATTCCCAGATGATGGGGTAAAAGTTAGTTCTCCGAAGAAAGGAGAGTCTTCAAAAATATACAAATCAACTCGGCAATAGCCAAATGGTTTTGAAAGCTTATCAGCAATATCAATCATTTCCTCTAAGCATTTTGGCTTTATCAACAGATTAGAGTTTTTAATTGACTGAGAGCCTTTCCTTATAAACGGAGCTGGCGACCAATCTTCCATAAAGAAATTTTGTTGTAGTTCTTCAAATCGACCACCAATTACTTGAAAGAAAATAAATGGCTTAGCATTAGGCGTTTCTCGAAAGACATGAATTTTATAATCTGCAGGTGGAGTATCATTTATTAATAAAGCTTTTTCAACTATTATTTTAGGCTGAATATCTTTGTAGTGTAATTCATCTACTACTGTTGAAAAGTCCTTATTCAGCCACGAATTTACTTCACGAATTAGAGTACTATGACTTTCTTTATTTTTATCTTTGACAATTTTTACATAGCCTGCGCCGTGTGTTGCTTTAATAACAAATGAATCGGGAAGTCTGTTAATAACATCCTGATCAAGTTTATCTAGGCATTCATAAAGTGGTACAAGATATTTTTCTCCAATTTTACGGGTAACATAATCTCTTACTAAATATTTATCACTTAGGTCTGAGAATTCTTTTTTCGGAAACCTCATCCTATGATATATCTTTTCAGAGAATTTTACAGGATGATTAAAATCAACAATGCCTTTATGCACACGTAAATAGCGAAGATAATATCTCAAATGTAATGGGCATAAAGAGAGAATTTGATTTTCGATTTTTTTCAGATGACTAGTAAGCATAGTACCTCCTTCAAGGAACAAACAGGTTAATTTAATATAAACTTTTTAGGTCAGTGAGCACAATGAATATGATATAACCAGGTATGTATCAGCTTCATTAGTATTAGAACGCCTAACTATATAGCTTTAGTCTTGTTCATATTTACAAAAACCATAAGTATTAGTGAAATATTTAAAAAAGCACCGATAATGCTAAATAAGGCAATAGCTATAACGCCGCTATCAAATAAATAATAGCCGGCAAGCATAGAAGAAAGTCTCAATGTAACACTGATAATTTCGTAGTTAAGAAAGGTTCTTTGCATTGATAGAACAGGTATGGCTGCAACGCTAGGTCTATTCATAAAACTAAAATAGAGCCAAAAAGATAACCATTGAGCATACTGCCCAGCTATATCCCATTCAGCACCAAAAATATATGAGAATAAGCTATCCCCAAAGATAACTACTATACCAAAAGGTACTACTCCAATTACAGCGAGCATCAGCGTAGCTTTTGTGAATAATTTTACATAACCATTATTTTCTCTATAGGTCTCATTAAATTTAGGATAAAACACAGAAGAGACTGCTTCTCCTAATAGGGCAGAAGGGGCTCCTAAAGCCAATTTAGCAAGTGAATAATATCCTGCGGCGCTCACACTAAATAGACTGGTCAGCATTATAACTGGTAGACTTTGAGATAATGCATTTAAAAAAACTTGTGGGGTTCTATAAAGAAAAAAATCTTGGTATCTTTTTAAAATCCTTACGTAAGTTTGTTTACTAGTTTTGCTAATCTCTCGCTTTGTGTTATCTCTAGATAATTTAATCAGTAATAAGACTGAGTGAGTCATACTGTTGAGTGCAGTGATAAAAACGAGTAATCCTGCGACAGGGAAAGCTAGACCTAACCCAATTTTTGATAAATTTATCAAAATAGAGTTAAACACTGCAACCTTTGATTTAGTAAGAAAAAATTTATTACGAATAATCCATTGACTCACCACAGCTAATAATGCTGTAAAAAACATTGCAAAAGGAATCATATATATATAACTATATATTTCCTGTATATTAAAAATACTGACTAACCATTCACCAAACAAAATCAAGAATAAAAAAGCAATTATTGATGTAGCCAGAGCAATAATCAAAGATAATTTAGCTATATCTAGGGCTTCATTATCATCTTTAGGTAAAACAATAGCTATGGGGTAACTAAAGGCACTGAGAGGAGTTACTATTGATAGTACAGCGCTAAAAACACCTAATAACCCGAAGGCTTCTGGACCATATATACGTGTTACTGCAGGGGTAGCTACAATTGTTATAACTTGAGCTAAAGCAGTGCCAGCCGCAACTAAAGTTACATTTTTTAGGAACATAGATTGATTGCCAGCCATTAATTAAACTTGATTCTTGAATACAATGCTAATACTTATCTGTACTGATAATTCAATGCCATTAACGACTTCCCTTGCTGAATACAATAGTTTTTATAGTTCTAACCGCTATAAGCACATCTAACCAAAAAGAAAAATTCTTTATATAATAAAAATCATACTCAAGCTTCTCAATCATACCTTCCACTTCTGCTGCATAGCCCTGCTCTACCTGCGCCCAACCGGTAATGCCAGGACGTACCACATGGCGGTAGTGGAAGAACGGTACATCCTTCTCATACCACTCCGTCAGGCTCATGGATTCGGGACGCGGTCCGATCATGCTCATGTCGCCTTTCAAGACATTGAACAATTGGGGTAACTCATCCAGACGACATTTGCGAATGAAACGGCCCACACGCGTGATACGTGGGTCATGACCTTCTTGGGTAAAGCCAGTGCCCTTCATGTCGGTGTACATGCTACGGAACTTGTAGACCGTAAACGGGCGGCAGTGGAAGCCCATGCGTGGCTGACAGAAGAGCGCCTTGCCCGGGCTATCCAGGCGAATGGCGAGTGCCGTCACCAGCATGACGGGAGCCAACAACGGAATCAGGGTCAACGCGGTGAGAATGTCCATACCGCGCTTGATCACTTCATAGTCTTCACGTGGCGTCAGGGAGCCGAATTCGTTGGCATAGAGGTGATCCAGTAATACCTTGCCGGTAATCATTTCATGCGCCTGGGTGGCGTGATACACCGGAATACGATGGATCGTGCAGTCAGCGAGAAAACGCTGCCACTCTTCCGGGAGATCTGCCCGCAGATCCGCAACCACGGCATCGATACGCTTGAACCCGACCAGTGTCGGTTCCTTCATCGCGTACCAGTACACTGACTTGCTGTGGTGATCGCACAAGGAAGGGGCTTTCCCGAAGGGCACCACTGCCATGCGCTTGGTGGTCAGCTTGCTATCGACATAATAGAAAGCGCCCCCAAAAATGATCGCCAGCGCGAAGGAGATGCCTACCTGGAGGCGAGACACTTCTATTTCCAATACCCCGCAAATGATGATGAGCAAGGTATAGGAAGCCGCGACGGTCGGGATGACATAGGTGAAGGATCGTGTGCCCGGCAGCTGGCAAAGACGGTTGATCAGCGTCAGGGACAAGGTAAAGGCGGCAGCGGTGCCCAGAATCGCATTCCATTGTGCCAACGTGGAGGTATTCCAGAAGTCAACCCCCCAGCGGTACATGGCAGGCAATACGACAACCAGTAGCACGCCAAAGAATGTCTGCAGGCGCTTGCTGGCCAGCAAGCGCTCGTAGTGACGTGAATAGCGCCGTTGATGCTCCATGGTAGAGCTCACTTCTTTCATGTCTCGTTCCCTTCGAATTCAATATGACTGATGACGGAATACAGCGGGATCATTTATAGCTGTAGTTGTAATAGCCATAATTCTCGCCATAGGCACCGGCGGCCTTGCGCTCCATGGCGTTGAGAATTCCGCCTTTCACGGTAATACCAGAAGCTGCCAGGCGCTTGAGAGAGACTTCCACTTCCTTGGGGGCATTCACCTCGAAGCGAGTCACTAGAAGTGTCGTCCCCACATGCTTGCCGATGACGGCGGCATCGGTGACGGCAAGGATCGGCGGAGAATCGATGATGACCAGGTCAAAACGCTCGCTGACGGCGGCCAGGAAGTCCTGGAAACGTGCGCTCATCAGCAGTTCTGAGGGATTGGGTGGCGCAATGCCACGCGCGACGTAGGAGAGTGAGTCAAGTGCAGAGACAGAACGAATGATGTCTTCGAGCGACTTCTTGCCTGCCAGGTAATCACTCAAGCCACATTCGGAGCGCTCATCGAAGATGGAATGCATATGACCCTTGCGCATATCAGCGTCAATTACCAACACGCGTTGCCCAGACTGGGCACAGACAGCGGCCAGGTTGGCAGCAACGAAACTCTTGCCGATGCCAGGGCTAGGGCCGGTAATCATCAGCGTATTGGTAGAGGCTTCCATCATCGCGAAGTGCAGGCTGGTGCGCAGACCGCGAAGTGCTTCGATCGCGAGATCAGCCGGATTGCGCGCGGCTAGCAAACCATTGGGGATTTCACGTGAGTGCTTATCCGTCTTCCGCTTTACCTTGCGGCTCAGCTTGCCCTGCTCATCCGAGAGCGGGATGGTGGCATACATCGGCAGGCCCAGTGCTTCCAGCTGATCCGGCGATTCCACGCCACGACGGAAGGCTGCTCGCAGCAGAATGACACCGACGGAAAGCATGCCACCCAGCAGTGTCATGATGACTACGATCATGGCCTTCTTCGGCTTGACGGGCTGCGGCAAGATACCGGCATCGTCCAGAATACGCACATTGCCGACAGTACTGGCCTTGGCAATTTCCATCTCCTGTACTTTATTCAGCAACTGCACATAGATAGCCTGAGTCACTTCCACACTGCGCGTGAGGCGTAATACTTCCTGCTGTGTTTCGGGCAGGTTCTTCACCTGGGCATTCAGCTTGTCCATCTCACGCTTGAGCTGTGCCTTCTTCTCGAGCAATGCTTTGTAGGTCGGGTGGCTAGGCGTATAACGCTTGGCAATCTCGGCCTCGGTCAGTTCCAGCTGATTGACCTGGGCCTCCAGGTTCACGATGCGCTCCAGCACCGACTGGGTTTCCAAAGAGAGGTCGACACTGTCACGTGACGTCCTGAATTCATTCAGGCGCGATTCCGCTGCATCCAGTTGCGCACGTACCTTGGGCACCTGATTATCGAGGAATTCGAGGCTATTGCGTGCTTCTTCACTCTGACGTTGAACATTCTGTGAATAGTAGATATCCGCGATGGTGTTCAGCGTGCGCTGTAGCTCACGCGGCTGCTCGCCCGTCATCGACCAGGAGAGAATGCCGGTCTCCTTGCCCTGCTCCGAGACGGAGAATGATTTACGCAGATCTTCGATCGCCTGCATGCGGCTGATGTGTGTCAGCTCGAATTCCGCGCCTGCGGAGGCATTCAAGGCAGTGACACGCAGATTCAGCTGACCATCGGCAAAGCTGTCCAGCTGATTGATGCGCCCCTTGCCCAGCAATTCACCGTCCTGGATCAGCTCGTAATGACTTTCATCCAATACACGCAACGTAATTGTGTTGCCGAGCATGGCGTCATCGACGGGCATCTCACTGACGCTGATGCTTTCCCCTGCCCAGGTGCTTGCCCACCCCTGAGCGAAATCCGGACGTTCCACGCCGCGACGTACCAGGAAATCGCCCAGCAGCGGCAGTCGCTTCGGCGTGACGGTGATATCCAGATTGAGCAGGTCCACCGCGCGACCAAGTACCATCCGCGAGCGGATAATCTCGATCTCCGACTGGGACGGCGGCTCCTTGCCCAGAATCGAATTCACGTCAGCCAGTGGATTGGTCGAAGGGGCATCATCAATCTGGATCAGGGCATCCACCTTGTAGATGGGCGTCGCCAACAGCGCGTAGACCACCCCGATGACGGCAAACAGACCAGTGATCGCGATGATCCATTGCTTGTGATCAACCAGGATGCCGAACAGGCGCCCCAGATCAATCGCGTCGTCATCGTTGTCGCGAGTGGCAGCCGACGACATCGCCCCAGTGGCTGTATTTTGCGGGGTCTGATTCATGAAACACCCTTCGAGTGCTGCGGCTCTCGTGAGAACCAGTGGTAGTAGGTAGAGAGGGGGAAGACAGGAAGCTGGCGCGGATCAATCATCACTGCGCAGGTCATCAAAATCACTGGCGGAACGCGTCACCTGGTAGACCGCGGTCAGGGTCGGCATCAGCTGGTTGACGACACGATTCCAGCGACTGAGCGGCGCGGCCGTGACGTAGACCACATCAGAAGGCTTAAGCATGAATTCCGCACCGATCACGAAGGCCGCCGAATCACGCGCATCCAGCTGGTAGACGGTTGCCAGCTTGCCGGTGCTGGTGTCCGCGCGCCGTACGACGAAGATGCCCTTGGCATCTGCCTGGCCTTCATCGATACCCCCGGACTGGGCAATGGCGTCCGTCAGCGAGATACGCGAATTGCCCATCGCCAGGCTGCCCGGCAGTTGCACCTCGCCCATCACGTAGACCTTCTGGTTGCCCACATCCGGGATGTGCAGCACATCACCGTCGCGCAGCAAGCGGTTGTTGCTCAGTGCACCGTTCTGCAGCAAGTCGTACAGCGAGAAGTGTTCATCACTGTCATCACGCGTCAGCACCACATCGTGCCAGTTGGCCAGCGGCGACAGGCCGCCTGCCTGATTGACGGCATCGAGGATTGTCAGCGGCACATTGGTGATCGGCAGGATTCCCGGCGTTTGCACCTGGCCGGTGACGTAGACCTTCTGGGACTTGAATGCCGCTACCTGCACATCGATCTGCGGTGAAGCGATATAACCAGACAGGCGACGCTCGATGACGGCACGCAGTTCCTTGACCGTCAGCCCCGCTGCTTTGACGCGCCCTATGTAGGGATAAAAGATGGTGCCATCGCTGTGTACGCTGTTGCCGGATTCGATGGCGCTGCGTTCAGAGCCGGCCGGGATGGTCAGTTCGGGGTGATCGTAGACGATGATATTGAGCACATCACCGCGACCGATGCGGTAATCGTAATCGGCCAGCTGCTGCTCAAGCAGCGGATTGTCACGCTGGCCCTGGCCACGACTGTCATTCAGGGCATCTACCATGCCGAAGGTGATCGGCTTGACCTCAAGCGCATCATCCAGCGGGGCCGTTTCTGCCTGATAGTCCATATCGCCACCGGGGGCGAAGGCACAGCCCGTGGTAGACAACACGGCAATCAACAGCGCGGTGGTCATTGCCAGGCGGGGGCGCGGCGACAGCGCACAGCCCTTGCCAAACATGGTGACCTTGATCATGTAAAACCCCCGAAAACTGCAAGATGGATTGGGCAGCCTCATGCTGCCCTGGAAGAGAAGGCGTCGTGGCCAGGCCGCGACGTAGTCAATCGAAAGCCGTCAAACGAAAATAGGCTCAGCAGCCCAAAGCCAACGTGTCAGTCAGGTGAAGAGACAGGATGTAGAGAAAGGATGCGCTGAGTGAATCTTCAGGACAGCCAGGTAGCTGTCTGCTGCTGGGCTGCATTGCGCAAGCCCTGTGCGGTAAGTCTCTCCTACCCCATCGAACTTTCATGAGCGTGAGCTGGTTTTAGGCACGCTACCGCCCCAGGGTGGTTGACGGCGCATCCCTGAGGCCCTGACATGAAGATCTTGATGTCTTCCCGCTTGTGTCGTACTTGGCCACCTGTTTCTCAGACAGAAACAATTCTTCACTGACGCAAGAAAGCCTTGCTACGAGTGGCAACCCGAATTCAAGGCAAGATCATTCCCCTCGGGAAAAGTCTTGCGCTCTGAACTCATGGGCAGACAACAAGTACAAAATTTAATTAGCTAATACTTAACAACTAGAAAGGCAATCCCGAAATTCAAGACGCAACAAACCCTAGCAGAGCAATCGTCTTGTAGATCGCCAGTGCTATCAGGTGAAGACTTGCTATTGTTAAAATAAGTACAGGATTCAGGTTTCGGACAATCAAGACTTGTATAACTATCTTGTTCTGCTCTGCCTGGATGCGCTCAGTCGTCGCAAGACCGATGGCTATCAAGCCAAGACAATCTGTTACCGACACTGCTGAGGAGAGAATCTATCGGGCATTGGTGGAGAGACCAACACCGCCAGCGCAAGATCCTTCCTGCGTATCGTCAACAAGGTATGACGTTTTCCGGGTCACCTATCCTTTCTGTGTCGCAAAAAAGAAACACAGCCCTTTCAATAAGGGACGCATGATACTGCATACAGGGTCACTCATTCCACCCTTTATTCATACTCTTCCGCCACCCGCCATGGCGAGAAAACGAGAAAACACCACCCAAGTTACTGATAACACGCGCATTATAGGGGCGGTTGCGCGCTTGGAGCCGCATTCCACACTTGCAGATCATGAATCAGCGCGTAGCCAAAAGACGACACAGGCCATGTTCAAGGACAGCCGGATTACAATTCACACTAAAAATTGAACAATATGGTTACACAAAGCATTAGCCACACAGTAAGCAGTTGACTAGACAAACCATAAAAAACTAATTTATCAGTACGAAAAGAACTTGCAGGTCATGACAATGAGTTTCACGTGGCTGGATTCAAACACAAGCGCTCACATACCCGACCGCCTGAATTTTCACCAGCTGTCACATTTTGCAATTAGTGTCGTTAACCCGCTGCCATTCCCGTCAAGCGTAGTGACGCGATCATCATATTCGATGGTTGTTTACGGTTAGATGTCAGTCGACCAACAACGTGAACTCTGTTAATTTTCACAATATTCGCGTATTGAAATCTGCCTCACGAGGCGATAGAACGTTGTGCACGACAATTCTCCAACACCTTCTATTGTTTCTCGCAAAGAATCAATCGACCAACAAACCATCAGCGCCTGTGCCAACACAGAGAGCGTGAGAATTTCCTACAAGGGAAGACAAGGGAACGCACATGAAACGTACTGCTACAACATTGGTCATCGCGGGACTGACCTTATCCCCTTTGGTTGCCGGGATAGCCCGTGCCGAAAGTGAAGCACCTGCTCAGACAGGTTCGGCACCTTCCAGCACAGGCGCTTCCAGCACAGGAAGCAGCAGTACTGGTGGTGCAGCAGCAGGTGCCGGCGCCGCTGGTGGCATGGCCGCGGGCACCATTGCAGCTGTCGCCGCTGGCCTGGCGGCGGCGGTTGGTGTCGCTGCCACTGTCGCCTCCGGGGGTGACGGCAGCAGTGGTGGTAGCACTGGTGGCGACGGCGGTACTGATCCGGGAGACGGTGGCGACGGCGGTACTGATCCGGGCGACGGTGGCGACGGCGGCACTGATCCGGGTGACGGCGGCGACGGCGGCACTGATCCGGGCGATGGTGGCGACGGCGGTACTGATCCGGGTGATGGTGGCGATGGCGGCACTGATCCGGGTGACGGTGGCGACGGCGGTACTGATCCGGGTGACGGTGGCGACGGCGGTACTGATCCGGACGATGGCACGGACCCGGGTGACGGCGACGGCACGACTGGGACTACCGGCACCACCGGTACCACAGGCTCTACCGGCACGACCGATCCCGATGACGGCAGTGACCCCGATGAAGGCGGCGAACCGGGTGATGGCGACGGTACAACGGGCACGACAGGCACCACCGGTACCACTGGCACAACGGGTACGACCGGAACGACTGGCACCACAGGGTCTACCGGTACGACTGGCACCACCGGCACCACAGGTACCTTCTGATCACCATGAAGCCGACATCCATCACGATGGGGGGCCGCCTGGCGGCCCCTTGGCTTGTGTCCGGCGCATTGATGCTTGGGGGCTGCTCCGCTCTTGAGCAGGGGCAGCTGGGGCAGACGGCCAGCGCAATACTCGGCAGCGATCAATTCGATGCCGAGCGTGCGCGCGCCCTGCCCTATGCCACGCTGCGCTTCAGCTATGACGGCAACACCGGGATGGTGGTGCTGGCGTCTCTGGAGACGGCGACCCGCAACGACATGGACGCAACGGACGCGACCTATCAGCAAGAACACTCAGGGTTGACGCCTATGGCAGCCCTGCCCTCTTCCGCCACGCCGGTTGAGCCGAAGGCAAGCCAGCCTTCGAGCACGACAGAGCTGGCACGTTTCGAAACTGCAGATCATGCCTTCGTGCGTCTGGAGAACGGCTGGCTGAGCGGTACCGCCGGCTTCAATACCGACCTGCTGGACATGCGACGCGACGTATCACTGGCCACGCTGATGTCAGCGCTGGACAAGGGTAAAACCACGCGCACCTACGCGATTCACTCACGCTGGCAGCGCGCCGATGGCATAGAGGGCTATGCGCAGGGCCAGGCAAGCTGGCAATGCGCGCCTCCCTCCGTGCAGGCCTTCCCGTTGGGCGATCAGACAGTGGCCCAGTGTGAAGAACGCATCTTCTGGCAAGATGGCTCGCGGAGCGTCAACCGATATGCGGTTGCTGCTGTGATTGATTCCCTCGCGACTGATGCCAATGCGGCACCAAGAATCTGGGCGGCGGATGTTCAACCCTGGCCGGATTCTCATCATTGGAGTTGGGAGGTCGCACGTGGCTGGTGGTAAGTGCCAAGAAATTTTCTCTCAGCGCCATGAACATGTCGCCCCGCCTGCACGAGCCGGCGGTGTATCGCGTGTCCATCGAGGTGTCGCTTCTCTTGTCCGCCGAGGTGTCGTGAAACGCTATCTGCATGAACGTCTGAAGGCTGCCCTGGCCGTAGCAATGCTCGCGTCTGCGTGCAGTGTGCTTCTGTGGCCTGGCGCTACGCTGGCCAGCGAGACTCCGGCAGCATCGTCAGGCTCATTCGAAGACCAGAAGGCCAGCGCCCAGACACTGACCATCAGTGAGGCACTATCGCGCCAGCTCGGCGTGCTGACAAATGCCAATGGCATCGAGTGGCCGCATGCGTTCGTGGCCACCCAGCAGACGCGTGGCAGGACACGTCAGCTTGGGCGCCGCCTGTTCTTCGAGCTGCGTCAATTGAGCTCGCAAGCCGTCTTTGATGATCGGCTGCCGGCTGAAGGCCTCAAGCACTGGATGCGCATCATCGGCCGCACGCCGGTCGAGGGACGTCAGGTCGGGCGGATCGACCCCATCGCGCTGTGGCGTTTTCCGCGTCTGGATATCCCGCTCACGACGGGTGACTGGATAGGCCAATGCCAGACCGAGACACGCATTCAGCTCTGGAGTGCCGTTGGCGTGCGCCAGCTGGACTGGCGCCCCGGCCTGACGCTGCACGATGCCATCGCCGGCCTGCCGGGCGCGCAGGCGGACTCGGAATATGCCAGCGTCATCACGCTGGGCGGCAGAATCACCGAACGCGGCATCAGCGCCTGGAACGACCAGCCCTACACGCTGGCACCGGGCGACCGTGTCGTGGTCAACATGCCGCGTATCTCGGCAGCCGCCGCCTGGGTCAATCGCAGCCTGCCCGAGTGGTTGAGTCTGCAATGGCCGGGCAAGGAGTGCCGCAGCGTGGATGCCATCACGGGAGAGCCGCAGCGGCGTGACTATCTGCAGGTAGCACGGCAATACGCTGAGAGTGACGGCAGTGACGACGGTGATGACACGAACAGTGGCTCGCACCCTCAGGGCGAGACTCCATGAGCGACGCGACAATGACTCAGCAGGACGCCTCGTGCTCAGGCAGGCAAAGGATGGCAGCAGACAGCATGGATCATTCGCACTTCACTTCCATGGCGCCGGCGCGGGCCCGGCTCACTCCCCTGACGCGCGCCATCCGGCAACTGGCCATGCTCAGTGCGGGCGTGCTGCTGGCCCCGATGAGCTACGCCGGCCTGCTGGATGGTCCGCAGCCGATCGAGACGCGTCTCAGCGGCCTTGGACATGGGCAATCGGACTTCGGTGGCGTCGGCCTGATGCAGACCCCGACTGCGCGCATGCAGAAGCCGGGCAGCATTCACTTCTCCTATAGCCAGGTAGAACCGTATCAGCGCTATAACGTCAGCCTGCAGCCGCTCGATTGGCTGGAGGTCGGCTTCCGCTACACGGAAGTCACCAACCGCCTGTATGGCGAAGCCATCGCCGGTGACCGCGATTATCTGGACAAGGGTGTCGACGCCAAGATCCGCCTGTGGGAAGAGAGTCGCTATCTGCCCGAAGTCGCAGTCGGTCTGCGCGACATGGGCGGTACCAGCCTGTTCGGCAGTGAATATCTGGTGGCCAGCAAGCGCTGGTATGACCTCGACTTCACACTGGGCCTTGGCTGGGGCTATCTCGGCTCACGCGGTGATTTCAGCAATCCGCTCGGCTGGGTGCGTGACAGCTACAACGACCGCCCCGGCCGCGGCGAGACCGGCGGCGATCAGGGCGGTGAGTTCTCCCTCAACCGCCTGTTCAAGGGCGATGTCGGTATCTTTGGCGGCGTGGAATGGCAGACACCGTGGGACCCGCTGGTGTTGATGGCAGAGCTTGACGGCAATGACTATCAGAGCGAGCCGCAGGACAACGATCAAGCGCAGGACAGCCCGATCAATCTGGGCGCCCGCCTGAGCGTGACCGACAACCTGACCGTCAAGGCCGGCTGGGAGCGTGGCAATACCGCGATGCTCGGCGTCAACTTCGGGGTGGATCTCGCCGGGCTTTCGCAGGCCAAGCTGGATAGCCCGCCGGAGCGCCTGAATGCCGAGGCCCCAACGCGCAACCAGGTCAGCTGGCCTGAGCTCTCCCGCGAGATCCAGGCGCAATCCGGCATTCGTGTCGATAGCCTCTCGCGCGAAGGCACGGCGCTGATCGTGAGCGGTGAGAGTACGCGTTTCCGCTCCACCGCTCAGGCCGAAGGCCGTGCCAACCGCGTGCTGCACAACCGGCTGGATGACTATTTCGAGAGCTTCCATTACCGCCTGCGTTCTGGCGGCCTGGACACGCGCGAAGATGTCCACCAGCGCGCCGATATCGTCAACGCCGGTCACGATGCGCGTCAGCAGCTGCGCTATACCCACAGCGTCTATGCATTGGCGGCCACCGAGCCGAACTCGGACGAGGCGCAAGGTGCGGCCCGCTACCGCGGTGAAAAGGTGCTGCTCGAGAATCCTGATGATCGCTGGAGCGCCGGCTTCTCGCCTGGCCTCAACCAGAACATCGGCGGGCCGGATGGCTACCTGTATCAGGCCTACCTGCGCGGCTCCGCCGCGTGGCGAACCGACCGTCACGGCTGGCTCTCCGGCTCGGCACAGCTGACCCTGTTCGACAACTTCGACAAGTTCGATTACATCTCGGACTCCAAGCTGCCCAGGGTTCGCTCCTATATCGGTCGCTATATCGAAGAGACCGACGTCGGTATCGACAACCTGCAGTACACCCGCACTCACCAGTTCGGGCGCGATTGGTACGGCATGGCCTATGGCGGCATCCTGGAGATGATGTATGCCGGTGTCGGCGCCGAGGTGCTCTATCGCCCGCTGGGCTCGCCACTGGCCTACGGGGTCGATGTGAACTGGGTCAAGCAGCGCGAGTTCGATCAGCAGTTCGGCCTGCGCGATTACTCGACCACCACTGGCCATGCCAGCATCTACTGGGATACCGGCTATGAAGACGTACTGGCCAAGGCCAGCTTCGGCCGCTATCTGGCAGAAGATGTCGGCATGACGCTGGACGTCTCACGCGGCTTCGCCAACGGCGCACGCATGGGCGCCTGGGCCACCTTCACCGATGCCGGCGACGACTTCGGCGAGGGTAGCTTCGACAAGGGCCTCTATATCGTGTTGCCGCTGGATGCATTCTTCATGCACTCCAGCCGCGACACTGTCGGCCTGGCCTGGAACCCGCTGACCCGCGATGGTGGCGCTCGCCTCAATCGCAAGTTCAGTCTGTATGACATGACCAGCTATCGCGACATGGATGACTACTGGCGCGGCTTCGCTTCCCAGGTCTGGAAGTGATCGACGCCATGAGATGGTCCTTGCCGCGAGGCGGTCTACGTGATGAGCTGATCCATGTAATGAACTGATCTACGTAGTGAACTGACCTACGCAATAGAGCAATAGCCGCACCAACGAGAAGGCCCCGATCCACAGGATCGGGGCCTTCTTTCATGTCCGCTGCGCACAGACAACGGAGCAGCTTGCAAGCTACAGGCTCAAGTCATGCGCTCAGCGCTTGGTGAAGTTGTTGCGCACCAGGTCGACCACGTCATCCATGCGGCCATTGAGCACCGCCTTGGCGGAATAGAGCGCAGTAGAGGCGACTTGACCTGCCTCTACATGTGGCGGCATCACCAGCTCCATGCGGTTGACCTTGACCTCGAGCACCCCGGGGCCGTCCTGGGCCAGCAGGCTCTGCACCGCCTCATCCAGCTCGTGTTTCTCCTCGACACGACGCCCCCATAGCCCCATCGACTGCGCTAGCAGCGAGAAGTCGGGATTCTCGAGCTCAGTGTAGGTATCCAGAATGCCCTCGACCTTCTGCTCCAGCTCCACGAAGCCCAGCGTGCTGTTGTTGAAGATGACGATCTTGAGCGGGATCTTTTCCTGCTTGAGGGTCAGCAGGTCCCCCATCAGCATGGCAAGGCCACCATCACCACACATGGCGATCACCTGACGCTGCGGGTAGGCCTTCTGGATACCGATGGCCTGAGGATAGGCATTGGCCATGGTGCCATGCATCAGACTCGGCAACGTACGACGCTTGCCGTTGGCGCGAATGTGGCGCAGGCACCATACCATCGGGCTGCCGCCATCGGCGGTGAAGACCGCGTCCTCGCTGGCGTGGCGATCCAGCGCCAGTGTCAGCTCCTGCGGGTGGATCAGACGCTCGTCATCGGAGGTGACGGCGGCCTCGTCACGCGCCTCGAGATACTTCTTGCGGCAGCTGTCGAGCCAGGCGCTGTCATCACGCGGGTCGACACGGGTCAGCAGCGCCGCACAGGTGTCCTTGACGCTACCGACGACACCGAGATCCACCGGGTGACGGATACCGATCTTGCCGGGGTCCAGATCGACCTGAATCACCGTCGCCTTGTCCGGATAGAACTGGGTCCAGGCAAAGCTGCAGCCCAGCAGCAGCAAGGTGTCACACTCCGCGACGGCTTCGTAGCCGCCCTGCAGCCCGAACACGCCGGTCATGCCGACCTCGAGTTCATTGTCGGGCTCGATGAAATCCTTGGCACGCGACGTCCAGGCGATCGGCGCCTTGAGCCGTCGTGCCAGCGCCAGCACTTCTTCCTGCGCGTCCTGGCAGCCGATACCGGCATAGATCGAGACCTTGCCCGGCGCATTCAGCGCCTCGGCGACGTCAGCCAGCTCCTGCTCGCCGGGACGAATCACCGGCGCGAAGCGATGGGCTCGCCACGGCAGCGAGCCCTTGGGCTTCTGGGTGAACAGATCCCCCGGGACGATCAGCACCGCGACCCCACCTTCCGCCAACGCCTTCTGCGCCGCGATGGCCACCATGCGGCGAGCATTCTCGGGATTGGTCAGGTACTCACAGAACACGCTGTACTGGGAGTAAAGCGCCTTCTGATCCACATCCTGCGGGAAGCCGACGCCCATCTCGGCGGTATCGATCTGCGAGGCTATGAACACCACCGGCGCGCCGTTGCGGTGTGATTCGATCAGACCATTCAGGAAGTGCGTGCTGCCCGGCCCGCAGGTACCGGCACAGCAAGCAAGCTCGCCACTGATGAAGGACTCGCCCCCTGCCGCGAAACCGGCCACCTCCTCGTGCCGCACATGCACCCACTCCATCTCGGAGCGCCGAATGGCGTCGGTGAAGTGGTTGATGGTGTCACCCACGATGCCGTAACAACGCTTTGCGCCGGCCTCAAGCAGTGAATCGACGATGACCTCGGAGACGGACGCTGAGGAAGATGGGGTTAGTGCCATGGAGGTGCTTTCCTTTTCCGGTGAACTTTCGGGTCAGGATGAGCAATGCATTCACTCATTCGAATAAACAGTGAACATGACCTTGGGTCCAAGCCACGAAAAACAATGGTCAGCCGCCAAACTCACGTTGGCACACGGCGTTGCGTGGGGCGTAGCATGAGCCTGAGCCCACCGAACCACGACAGCCTGATCACGTCAGGCAGAATGTGTAGACAGAGTGAATGGACAGAATGCATAGACAGAATGCATAGGCAGGATATGCATGCAAACCAGAGAGCAACACTGGAGAAAGCGATGCAGGAGCAAGCAGGAATACTGGAGAGGCTGGGATTGCAGTGGCCAATCATTCAGGCCCCGATGGCAGGCGTCTCGACGCCTCATCTGGCAGCCGAGGTATCGAAGGCTGGTGGGCTGGGCTCCATCGGGGTGGGTGCTACGAACGCCGATGGCGCCCGCCGCATGATCACTGAACTGCGAGCGCTGACCGACAGACCCTTCAACGTCAATGTCTTCGTGCACTCGGCCCCGACACATGGCAGTGCTCGCGAGAGTGCCTGGCGAAAGTGGCTGGCGCCGCGCTTCCAGGACTTCGAGGCAACGCCGCCTGACAGACTCGATACTCTCTATACCAGCTTTGCCGATGATCCCGACATGCAGGCAATGTTGCTGGAGACTCGCCCGCCGGTGATCAGCTTTCACTTCGGCCTGCCCTCACGCGACATCATCCGCGCCCTCAAGGAATCAGGCATCTGGCTGATGGCGACAGCCACCAACCTGGAGGAAGCCCACGCCATCGAGCAAGCCGGCCTGGACGCCATCGTAGCGCAAGGGTTCGAAGCGGGAGGTCATCGCGGCATGTTTGATCCAAAAGCCGCGGATAACCAGCTGAGCACTGCCGCCCTGACACGACAACTGGTAGACGCCACGCACCTGCCGATCATTGCTGCAGGCGGCATCATGACTGGTGAGGCCATTGCCGCCACCCTCGCGAATGGCGCCGTGGCAGCCCAACTCGGGACCGCCTTCATCGCCTGTCCGGAATCCAGCGCCGATGCCGCCTATCGAGACGCACTCGCAGGGCCGGCAGCGCATGACACCCGCATGACCTCGATCGTGTCAGGCCGCCCCGCGCGCATCCTCGCCAATCGATTCATCAGCCTGATGGAAGACCCATCATGCCCCATACCACCGGACTACGCTCTTGCCTACGCCGCCGGCAAGGCACTCAATGCCGCCGCCAGATCGCAGGGCGTGACCGGTTTCGGGGCCCAGTGGGCGGGCCAGGGCGCCCCGCTTTCCAGAGCGATGCCAGCGGGAGAGCTGATGGCAATATTGGGACAGGAATACCGCATGGCATGCCAGGCAATATCGTTGCAAGGGTAACTGGTCAGCGTAAGGCGCTGTGCCATCAACACAGCGCCATTCCCTCAGACTACCTGTCTCCTCACCTCCTCCCTGACTCCTCACCTCCTCCCTGACTTCACCCCCTGCCTTTGTTTACCCAGATTCGACCATCGGATCAGACCTCGTATCGAGATGATTTTCACTGCATTTCAATGAGTTGAAGACGACAGCCAATCGATCTACATGCAAATGAAAAAATAACTAAAAATTTCACTTGTGTGATTTGTTCCACCGTCTATTTTCATTTGTGACGCGAGAAGATTCATCGAGTGCTGTATCAGCTACAGCGCATTCACTGACGATGGATGGGGACCTTGCCGGCGCGACGAAAGGCGACGTTCCTGCCCCGCTCCCATGACAACAATAAAATCTGCTCTCGATATTCCTGTCGGCTTGTCAGGTGTCTGACGAGATCTGGCGTGGAGCATCAGGGCCCCTTCCTGGAGGTACCCCGGTGACAGCAATACGCAATCCCGCAGCGGCTGAGCGCGCTGGTAGCAACGGCGTTCCGCGCTCGTCCGGTCTGCTAGGCAACTACGACAAGGGGCTGTTCTGGCCCGTCCTCAGCATCTACACCCTGATCATGATCTATGCCCTGGCGGCACCGGAGCAGACCGGCGCAGCGCTTTCCGGCATACGCGACTTCCTGATCTTCAATTTCGGCTGGAGCTTCGTGCTCGGTGTCGCCGCGACGCTGATCTTCAGCTTCTATCTGCTGCTCAGCCCCTTCGGCGGTATCCGTCTCGGGCCGGATGATTCGCGCCCCGAATTCAGCTACGTGGCGTGGATCTCGATGATCTTCAGTTGCGGGCTGGGCATCGGTTTCGTGTTCTTCAGCGTCGCCGAGCCCCTGACGCACCTCTACACCTCCTCACATGTGCAGGACCTCAATGAAGTCGGCCAGCAGGCAGGGGTAAGCACCGCCATCCTGGACACTCTCATGGACTGGGGCATGCATGGCTGGGCACTGTTTGCCGTGGCCGCCTGGGCCATTGCCTTTCCGGCCTATCGTCTGGGGCAGCCGTTGACCGTCGCCACCGGCCTCTACGGACTTCTGGGGGAGCGCTGCAACAGCAGCCTATGGGGCAAGCTTGCCAACGGACTTGGCGTCATCGGCACCATCGGTGGCAATGCCACCATGATCGGCCTGGGCGTCACCTCCATCAGCTATGCCCTAGAGGTGCTGTTCGGACTCGAGTTCGGAGCCTTCGGTCAGGCCATGGTGATGCTGGTGATCATCATCGCCTATGTCGCGTCGGCGGCGACCGGCATCGAGCGCGGCATCAAGTACCTCAGCCTGCTCAACATGATCATGGCCGGCGCCATATTGGTGGCGCTGCTGGCCTTCGGCCACGCCCCGGCGCAGTACCTCTTGAACATGATCACCCAGCAGTTCGGTGACTACTTCGGCTCGGTGTTCATCAATCAGTTCTGGACCGACGCGGGCAGTTTCGAACAACGTGAATGGGTGGGCTGGTGGATGATCTTCTACTGGCTCTGGTACATCTCCTACATCCCCTTCTGCGGCGGTTTCATCGCGCGCATCTCCCGTGGCCGCACCCTGCGTGAATTCGTGTTCGGCGTGGTGGTGGTGCCGATGCTGCTGTCGATCGTGTGGTTCAGCATCTGGGGTGGTTCGGCCGGCTATGTCGAGGTCAATCAGATCGTGCCGTTGTGGGATAGCGTGCAGAGCAATCCGGAGTCAGGCATCTACCTGTTGCTGCAGAGCATGCCGGGCGGTTGGTGGCTGAGTCTTGCCGTGTTGTTCAACATCGTCGTCTTCGCCGTCACGACCTCGGATTCCGCCTCGTTCTTCTCGGCCATGCAGGTCTCCAATGGCAACGAGAATCCGAAGATCCTGATGCGCCTGCTGTGGGGCGTGATCATCGGTGTCACCGGCATCGTCTTCCAGCTCGCCGGTGGCTTCAACGCCATCAAGAGCCTGGCGATCGTGGTCGGCGCCCCCTTCTTCCTCGTCAGCATCGCTTACATGTTCTCGGTATATCGCATGCTCAAGGCGACCCATGAACAGCCTGCGACGGCCATGCAGCCGGCCCTTGAAGCCAGCCCGATACCTGCCGATGCCGCTGAGTCTCCAGTCTCGAGTGCTGTCACACCCGCCACGCCAGCTACCACGCCCAGCACTACGACAAGTACCACGCCAACACCGCCCACCCTCCCGGGGTCGGGAAGCCAACCCGTCCCGGGCGCGACCTGAGCGGCATGACGGGCTCACGCCGTCTCGAGCAGGCAAGCCACCAGAGCGCAACACGCAGCAACCAACACCGCCATTGATCGCCAATCACATTGATCACCGACTACCACGATCACCAACAACAATGATCGCCAACAACAAGCGGATGGTGACCCACGATGACTGTCAAGCAGCCTTACAACCCTCACTACGACCCTCTCAAGGACAGCTCCCCGGGCGAAGGGGTGGATTATGCGCCGAGCTACTGGCGCTATCATGCCGGGCCGCCCCCGGAGGATGATGGCCCGGTCACTGACGACATGGAGGCCGACGTGGTGCTGATCGGCGCCGGCTTCACCGGCCTTGCCACGGCGATGTTCCTGGCGCGTGAGCATGGCATCAAGGCGGTGGTGCTGGAGGCCAACCAGATCGGCTGGGGTTGCACCAGCCGCAATGGTGGTCAGGGCCATCTGGCCTGGGGACGTCTGAGCCGCAGCCAGTGGGTCAAGAAATGGGGCGTCGACATGGCGCGCCAGCTGCACGCCAACAGCCTGGAGGGGTTCGAGGTCTTCAAGTCTCTGACCCAGGACCCGGAAGTGGACTGCGAGCCTCAGCCGCTAGGCAATCTGCTGATCGCCCACAGCGCACAGGCCATGCAGCATCTCGAGGCCGAATCACGCCTGTGCAACAACATCCTCGGCTACCGGACGCGAACCCTGGACCGCGCGACGGTGCACCGTGACTTCATGGGTGATCAGGAAAGCCACGGCGCAATGCTGGAGCCCGAGGGCATCGCAGTACAACCGCTCAAGCTGGCCTACAGCTATGCGCGTATCGCACGACGCCATGGCGCCCGCATCCACACCAGCAGCCCGGTGCAGCACTGGACGACAGAGAACGGCATCCACTATCTGCAGACGCCGGGCGGCACGGTAAAGGCACGCGCGGTGGGAATCGCCACAGCAGGCTATACCAGCCCCAACCTTCACTCGCTGACGGCCTACCGCAATATGCCGATCATGGCCAATTCGGTGTGGACCCGCACACTGACCGACGATGAGATCGAGGCTTGCGGCCTGCATTCGACCATCCTGACCACGGATACACGCAAGCTGCGCTATTACTATCGCCTGCTCCCCGAGAAACGCCTGCAGATCGGCACGCGCAGCGCCATCAGCGGTGCTGATGCACAGAATGCGCGCCATCTGGAGGTGGTACATGAGGCCATCGCGCGCAAATTCCCGGCGCTGGCAGGCATTGAAACGCCGTGGTTCTCGCATGGCTGGATGGATATCTCCCACGACATGATGCCGCGCATCGTGCAACCGGACCCGAAGCAGCAGATCTTCTATGCCCAGGGTTACAGCGGCAATGGCGTGTCGTTCTCGGCCTATGCCTCCAGGCAGCTTGCCGCGCTGATCGCCGGACAGTCCTTGCGCGAGAGCCACCTGCCGATCTTCAACTCACCGTTGCCCGCCCATCCGCTGAGGCCTATCCGGCGCATGGGTCAGCACCTGCTCTACAAGTATTTCCAGGTGCTGGACAAGGTGAGCTGAGCCACGACTCGTGCAAGTTCAGCCACCGATCGCCTCCATCACTTCCCGCTATCACTTCCCGACACGCCGCGGCGCTCTTGAATGACGACGCGGCACCTCCCACTGACATGCCTCTTGCGGCATGCATGCAACAGAGAGACGCACCATGAACCGTGAACAGATGACCGCCATGTTCGATGCCTTCAATCGCCACGCCATCGATGAGGTCATGGAGTACTTCGCCGACGATGTGGTCTTCGACACCGTCGCCGGCAACGAGGCACACGGCACGCGCATCGTCGGCAAGGCCGCGGTGCGCGATGCCTTCGTGAATACCTGGACGACCATGCCCGACGTGCAGTGGGCCAAGGGCGAGTTCTTCTTCGCCGATCAGCGTGTCGTCTCCGAATGCACCTTCATGGCGACCCAGCCGGACGGTATGCGTGTCGAAGCCGACAGCGTAGACCTCTTCACCATCGAGAAGGGCAAGATCACCCGCAAGCAGGCCTTCCGCAAACAGCGCCCGGCCTTTACACCCGCCATGTGATCATCACGTACAGCGCGACAGCGCGCATGTAAAAAGGCCAGTCATGACGACTGGCCTTTTTGCGTATCACCTTCCCTCACAGATGCCACTCTCAGGATGTGAACCCGCTCTTGTCCGACAAGACGATTTGATAACGACGCTGACTTATCTCGACACGCCGTAAGCTGATAATCTTGCTGATGAAATCCACTTCATGCTTTTCATCCATATGAAATGTGGCTCATTGACTGATAGCTCCGAATGCCAAGAGGAAACCGGATGACCACGGACACAGACTCCTCACAGGCCTCAGCCGGCAGCACCGCACTCAGCAATGCAGAACAGGAAGATCGTCGTATCGGCAGACAGCTGCGCGACCTGCGCAAGTCCCGTCAGATGACACTCAGCCAATTGGCGAAGCGCGTCGGAAAATCCGTCGGCTATCTGAGCCAGGTAGAGCGCGGGGTCTCTTCCCTCCCCATCGGCGTGTTGCAGACGCTGAGTGATGCGCTCGGTGTGCGCGTCAGCTGGTTCTTCCAGCCTGGCGGCAGTGAATCAGCCATGGAGCAGGAAACCATCGTGCGTGCGGATCAGCGCCGTGCCATGAATCTCAGCGCCATCGGTGCTCGGGAAGAACTGCTCTCCCCCCGCCTGAGCGGTCAGCTCATCCTGATCATGACCCGTCTGCAGCCCGGTGGCAGCGGCGGCGAGACACCGCGTGAGCGGCGCGGCGAGGAAGCGGGCTATGTGGAAAGTGGCCAGCTGGAACTGACCATCGGCGAGCAGGTCTTCCTGCTCAACCCGGGTGACAGCTTCTCGCTGACCGGGGACAAACCGCACTGGATTCGCAACCCCGGCGAGACCGAGACCCGCATCGTCTGGGTAATGACGGGCGTGGAGTATTGATCCCTGGTTGTCAGGGCTCTCTGATACCTGCCCTGTCATTCAGCCTGGCTCTATTCAGTCCGGTTCTATTCAGTCCGGTTCAGTGGGGCATCTTGTCACGCGTCGTGTAATAGACGCTGTCGATATGGGAGAGCATGGCGCGTTCGGCGGCGTCGGGGTCGCCAGCACGCAGCGCCTCGACGATACGTACGTGCTCTTCATAGCTGCGCTTGATCGAGCCGTGTTCGGCCATAACCTGGCGGCGGATGTTGAGCGCGTAGGTATAAAGCTCATCGGCATAGCGGATCAGGATCTCGTTGCGCGAATATTCAGCGATGACGTGATGGAAGTTCTGGTCCGAGAGCTGAAAGTTCACCGGCGAGTCGAAGTGCTGTGACTGGGCTTCCAGCAGGGCGCCCAGCTTCTTGAGCCCTGCTTCATCGATATGCCGCGCGGCACGGCGGGCGATGGCCGATTCCACCACGATTCGGCTCTCGAAGACACTCTCGATATCCAGGTTGTTGAGCTCATCGCCCTGCTGACGCGCGGGATGATTGCGGAAACTGTCGATCACGGCCTCACTGGCGCAGACGCGTGACTTGCTGCCGTGCGAGACATTCAGGAGGCCATAGCCCGTCAACAGCGCCAGGCCACCACGCACGGTCTCACGACTCACTTCAAACAACTGTGCCAGCTCTCGCTCGCTGGGCAGCTCATCTCCATCGCGCAGCAGGCCCGTCAGAATCATCTCGATGAGCTTGTCAGCGAGAATTTCCTTCTTGGTCTGATTCTTCAGCGCTTTCTCGAAGGCGAAAGGCGTCTGCTTCATGCAGCCTCCACTGGTATATATTTCATACCAGCATAACCGACAACCGCTAATCACGCATCCAGAAACCGACCATGGTCGCAATTTTCGAGAAAACCTTGACCAATCAGCGTGGGCTCGGCTAATTTTCATCTCAACTGGTCTGGTAAACCAACCAGCAGACCATAAAATGCGAATTGATTGAAGAAACCTACAACAACGCCAACTCTCACAAGGCTGGAATTCACATGTCAGCAACACGTCCTGTCATTGCCCTCACCCTTGGTGACCCCGCCGGTATCGGCCCGGAGCTGATCGCTCGCCTGGTCGCGGAACGCGAGCAATTCGCCGAGACGCACAGCGTGCTGGTCGGCGATCAGTGGCTTTGGGAGCAGGGGCAGCGCCAGGCCGGACTCTTCACGGAGCTGCCACGCGTCGAAAGCTTTGCAAAAGCCCGTGAACATGAAGGCCTGTCGTTGATGCTGGTGGAAAGCGTGGCACAGGAAGAGGTAACGCTGGCCGAGGAAAGTGCCGCCTGTGGCGCCTCGACCCTCGCGGTGCTGTCGCGCTGTCTGGAAGCGGCTCAGAACGAGGAAGTCGACGCCATCTGCTTCGCGCCGCTCAACAAGCTGTCGATGAAGAAAGGCGGGCTGGGGCATGAAGATGAATTGCATTTCTTCGCCGAGAAGCTTGGGGTCAAGGGCTACTTCTGCGAGTTCAACACCCTGGGGACGCTTTGGACCTCGCGCATCTCCTCGCACATTCCGCTCAAGGACGCCGCCGAGTACGTCACCCAGGAGCGCATCATAGCCGCCAGTCAGCTGATTCATGACTCGCTGAAACTGGCCGGTTTCGAGCGCCCGCGCATCGCCGTCGCGGCCTTCAACCCCCACGGTGGCGAAGGTGGCACCTGTGGCCGCGAGGAAATCGACGTCATCGCGCCGGCCGTCGCACGCTGTAATGAGCAGGGTTACCCCGTCGAAGGCCCCTTCCCGGCTGACACCATTTTCCTCAAGGCTCGCGATGGCGAGTACGACGCCATCGTGACCATGTACCACGACCAGGGACAGATCGCGATCAAGCTGCTGGGCTTCAAGTCCGGCGTCACCGTCCAGGGCGGCCTGCCCATCCCCATCACCACGCCAGCCCACGGCACCGCCTTCGATATCGCCGGCCAAGGCAAGGCGGATGTGAACCCGACCCGCAATGCCTTCGCGATCGCCAAGCGCATGGGCACCAATCTGCGCGCGCTGCGCCTCGAGACCGCGTCTGCCTGACGCCTTGTCACTCTTGCTCACATACCCGCGCCAACGTCATCCACAACAAGGATAATCCGATGAAAATCACCAAGGTCAGAACTCGCGTCTTCGAATGGAAAGGCCATACCGTCCCCCCGACCGCCCACTTCTGCTCCAACGCCATGGACGAGCTGTGGGACAAGGGCGACTCGATGGGCACCTTCCGCTTCCACGGCTGGACAGTGGTGGAAATCGAGACCGACAACGGGCTGGTAGGGCTTGGCAACGTGGCACTGGCGCCGCGCATCGCCAAGGCGATCATCGATCAGTACCTCGCGCCGCTGGTCATCGGCCAGGACCCCTTCGACTACGAATACCTGTGGCAACGCATGTACCGCTCCACCCACGCCTGGGGCCGCAAGGGTATCGGCATGGCCGCCATCTCCGGCGTGGATATCGCCATCTGGGACATCATGGGCAAGGCCGTCGGCAAGCCGGTCTTCAAGCTGCTGGGTGGGCGTACCAAGGAGAAGATCCCCTGCTACGCCTCCAAGCTCTATCGCACCGACCTCAAGGGCATGCAGGAAGAGGCCCAGTCCTATCTGGATCAAGGCTTCACCGCCATGAAGATGCGCTTCGGCTACGGTCCGCGTGATGGGGTCGAGGGCGTGCGTGCCAACCTCGATAGCGTGGCCGCCGTGCGCGAAGTCATCGGTGAGGATGTCGATCTGATGCTCGAATGCTATATGGGCTGGAATCTGGAATACGCCAAGCGCATGTTGCCGAAACTGGAACGGTTCCAGCCACGCTGGCTGGAAGAACCGGTGATCGCCGATGACATCGATGGCTACGCCGAACTCAATCAGCTGACCAGCATTCCCATCTCCGGTGGTGAGCACGAATTCACCCATTACGGGTTCCGCCAGCTGCTCGAGAAGCGCGCCGTCTCGGTCATCCAGTACGACACCAACCGAGTCGGCGGCATCACCGCCGCGCGCAAGATCAACGCCCTCGCCGAGTCCTTCAGCGTGCCGGTCATTCCGCACGCCGGCCAGATGCACAACTACCACCTGACCATGGCCTCACTGGCCTCACCGATGAGCGAGTACTTCCCGGTACATGATGTCGAGATCGGTAACGAGCTCTTCTACTACATCTTCAAGGGCGACCCGGAGCCGGTGAACGGCTTCATCGACCTCGACGAAGAGACCCCGGGGCTGGGCCTTGAGCTGAACAGCGACTACTTCGATCAGTTCAACATCATCGAGTGAGGAAGCCATCATGAGACTCGTCCAACTTCGCACCGCCAATGGCCCAAGGGTCGCCGTGGTCGAAAGCCGCGACCAGCTGCGCCTGCTCGATTTCCCGGGCGGCACCTATGAGCTGGCATCCCGCGCCATCGAGTTGGGTATCGGACTCAGTGCACTGATCGAGCAGCACTACTCCCACACCCTGGTCGATTACAAGCAGGCCATCGATCGTCAGGAACTGCTGCCGCCGGTCACCCATCCTGACCGCGCACGCTGCACCGTCACCGGCACCGGTCTGACTCACCTGGGCAGTGCCGATACCCGCGATGCCATGCATGCTGCCGCTCAGGCACAGGATGACGCCAATGTTACCGACTCGATGCGCATGTTCCGCATGGGCCTGGAGGGTGGCAAGCCCGCCGAGGGTCAGGTCGGCGCGCAGCCGGAATGGTTCTACAAGGGTGACGGCAGCATCGTGGTGGCACCGGAAACCGCGATCAGCGTGCCGGCTTTCGCCGAGGATGCCGGTGAAGAGCCGGAGCTGGTCGGCCTGTACTTGAACGATGCCAACGGTCAGCCGCACCGTATCGGCTACGCCGTGGGCAACGAGTTCTCCGACCACATCACCGAGCGCGCCAACTACCTGTGGCTGGCCCACTCCAAACTGCGCGCCTGCAGCTACGGGCCTGAACTGCTGATCGGTGAACTGCCGCAACACCTGGAAGGCACCAGCCGCATCACCCGTGACGGCCAGACTCTGTGGGAGAAACCCTTCCTGACCGGGGAGGCCAACATGGCCCACAGCCTGGCCAACCTGGAACACCACCACTTCAAGTACGCCCAGTTCCGCGCGCCCGGCGATCTGCATGTGCACTTCTTCGGTACCGCCACCCTGAGCTTCGCCGATCAGGTCAAGGTGCAGGACGGGGACCGCTTCGAGATCGAATTGCCGGCCTTCGGGCGTGCACTGCGCAACCCGGTCGCGTTCAAGACCCACGACAACGGCGCCGAGCAGCCCTCCAGCATGGCGGTGCTGTGAACACTCGCGATCAACACAGGAAGTAGAAAAAGGATCAGGGCCTGGCGCATCCCGCCAGCACACGGCCCTGATCCCAGCAGCACAAGTAGCACCCGCAACCACTGCGTCAATAGCGTCTGTACGCACAAGAAGCATCACGACAATAACGAGAAAAGGGCTTCGCCATGACAATCTCGACCCGCCACACCGCCGCCTCACTCATCACCGCCGCCCTTGCCAGTCTGCTGCTGGCAGGACCCGCACATGCCGCCACCTCGCTGACCTTCGCCCATGCGCATCCGGTCACCGACTCGCAGCACCTGGCCGCCGAACGCTTTGCCGAACGTCTGGCTGAACGCAGTAACGGTGAACTGACCGTCAAGATCTTCCCCAACGGTCAGCTGGGCAATGACCAGGCCATGATCTCCGGGGTCCGCAGCGGCACCATCGACCTGGAGCTGTCCGGCAATCCCTATTTCAGCGGCCTGGTCAGCGAGCTGAACGTACTCGACCTGCCCTTCCTGTTCGACACCCGTGAGCAGGCCTATCAGGTACTGGATGGCGATATCGGCCAGGACCTGCTGACCGCCATGCAGCCGCAGCAGATCGAAGGACTGGCCTTCTGGGAAATCGGCTTTCGCAATCTCACCAACTCACGGCGTGCTGTCGAGACAGCCGATGACGTCAGCGGCCTGACCCTGCGCACCACCCCGAATCCGGCGCATATCGCCGCCTTCCAGGCACTCGGGGCCAATCCGACTCCGATGCCCTTCGCGGAGCTCTATACCGCGCTGGAGACCCGCACCGTAGATGGCCAGGAGAACCCGGTCAGCCTGATTCGCTCCGCCAACCTGTATTCGGTACAGGACCATCTGTCTTTGACCGCACATGCCTATACCGCCGCTCCCTTGATCATGAACAAGCAGAAGTTCGACAGCCTTGCGCCCGAACTGCAGACACTGATCAAGGAAGAAGCTCACGAAGCGGCCCGCTATCAGCGCCAGCTCAATCATGACAATGAGCAAGGCGATCTGACCTTCCTCGAGGAGCAAGGCATGCAGGTCGTCCGCGAGCCCGATACCGCCAGCATGCGTGACAAGGTCGCCGAGCCGGTGCGCGCCGAGTTCACCGAAAAGCACGGCAGTGAGCTGTTGGATCGCATCGACACCGCACTCGCGCGCTGATCACGCTCGCCTGACTCGCCACCAGAGGAAGCCCGCCATGCTCTCTGACTCACTCGAATCCCCGGTGGTGCCCGTGTCGCTTGCCGAACTGAGCGAGCAACGCGAGCGCTATCTGGCCACGCAGCAAGAGAATGACCTGCCGATCATCGATGCCCACATGCATGTCTGGGATCCGACGCGTAATTACCAGCCTTGGCTGTGTGACGAGCCGATGATCCCCTTCCGCTACGGCGACTATGCCGCGATTCGTCGCCCCTACCGCCCCGCCGAGCATTTTCAGTCGGCGGGCAAGGCGCACCGGTTGATGGGCTGCGTCTACATGGAAGCGGAATGGGCGCGGGGCGATGCGCTCAAGGAAGTGCACTGGATCGAGGAGACTGCCCGCGAGAGCGGCTGGCCCGATGCCATGATCGCCCAGGCCTGGCTGGATCAGAGCGACATCGGCGATCAGCTGGAAGGACTTTGCGCATCAGGAATGGTCAAGGGGGTTCGCCACAAGCCAGCTGCACTGGAGCGCTACGACCCGAGACTGGCCACCCACGCCATGCCCGGCTCGCTTCGCTGCCCGCGCTATCAGCATGGCGTCGATGAAGTCGCGCGTCGTGGCCTGATCTTCGAGCTGCAGGTGCCCTGGTGGCACCTCGAGGAACTGCTGCCCTTGCTGCAACGCCATCCCGAGATGCCAGTGGTGATCAATCATGCCGGCGTACCCGGCGATCGTCATCCCGACACCCTGCGTCAGTGGTCACGAGCCCTCGACAAGGTCGCCGCCTGGCCACAGGTGATGATCAAGTTCTCGGGGCTCGGCATCGCGGGCCAGCCCTGGCGGCTGGAAGACAACCGTGAGGTCTTCGAGATCGTGCTGCGCCATTTCGGGGTCCACCGCGTGATGTTCGCCAGCAACTTCCCGGTCGATGGGCTGGTGACCTCGCTCGATACACTGTGGCAGGCCTTCAAGGAACTCAGCCGCTCATTGAGTCCCGAAAACCGCCTCAAGCTGTTCTGCGACAACGCCGTTCGCTGCTACTCGCTGGACACCAGCACCTAGCGCTCGTTAGACACTCCAACGACCGCCATGACATCCGTCCCACGACAACAGGCTCTGTATAACAGTCCCGATAAAAACAGTCCCTATAACAACAACCTGCAAGGAATTCGCCATGCTTGTTCCCCACGCCCTGTCTGACAAGACTCTGCTCAACAAGACTCTGCTCAACAACGTGCTGCTCAAGACAGTCACTACGCTGGGACTGATGTTGACCTTCGCGACCACCGCTCACGCCGAGATCACCGCGCGCATGGGCACCAGCCTGCCAGATGCCCACCCGCAGACGCTGGGCGCCAAGAAATTTGCACAACTGGTCGAGGAAAAATCAGACGGTGAGATCACCATCAAGGTCTTCTCCAACGGCATCCTGGGCAACGACGTCAACATGACCTCGATGCTGCAATCCGGGACCCTGGATTTCACCGCTCCCTCCACTGCGACGCTCAGCAGCCTCAATCCTGACTTCAACATCGTCAGCCTGCCCTTCCAGTTCGATGACAGTGAACATGCCGATGCGGTACTGGATGGCGAGGCTGGCCGTGCCCTGCTCGCAAGCCTCGATGACAAGCAGCTGGTGGCACTCGAGTACTGGGAGAACGGCTTCCGTCACATGACCAACAGCCGCCGTCCTATCGAGACGCTCGAGGACATCGAGGGCCTCAAGATTCGCACCATGCAGAACGCTCTCTACATCGACCTCTTCAATGGACTGAATGCCAATGCCGTGCCCATGTCGGTCAATGAACTGTTCACCGCCATGGAAACCCGCACGGTGGATGGTCAGGAAAACCCCTACACCGTGATCGACGCCAAGCGCTTCTTCGAGGTCCAGAAGTACCTGTCGCGCACCGCGCATGCCTATGACGCCCAGGTGCTGGTCGCCTCGGCGGGCTTCATGCAGTCACTCGATGAGGCGCAGCGCCAGCTGGTCCGCGAGGCCGCCCGTGAAGCCACGCTCTATCAGCGTGAACAGAGCCGGGCCATGAACGAGGAACTGCTGAGCGAGCTGCAGGACAAGATGACCGTCAACGTGGTGGCGAACAGTGAACGTCAACGCATGCGCGAGGCTCTGGCACCGGTGATCCAGCAACACACTCAGGCGCTGGACCCGGCGGTGGTGACGCAATTCCAGACTGCCTTGGCCGACGCGCGCTGAATATTTCATCAGCTCCTGTCATCAGCGCCTGTGTCATCAGTCCCTGACATCAGTCCCTGACATCAGGCCCGGCCACCGACACGCGGCAGCGCCCTTTTCGCTGCAACCAGAGGGGCGCAATGACAGCGCTGCCGCACCGTCATCGAGATGCCTCCTTCGGGGATGACACCATGAACAAACTGACCCAAGAGATGCCGTTATCCATGTCGATCAAACCGCACTCTGTGGCACAACCTGCCACACACACCGAGTCCCGCAAGGTCGATGGCGCCGCGCAGGAAAAGACAGCTCCTCAGGACACGACTGCTCCCTCGAGCCTTGCCATCGGCATCACGTCACTGTTCAAGGGACTGGAGAAGACCCTGACTCTGCTGATGGTGTTGGCGCTGGTGGCGATGATCGTACTGGTGTTCGTCAATGTGGTGCTGCGCTACGGCTTCAACAGCGGCATCTCGATCAGTGTCGAGCTGTCCCGCTTCCTGTTCGTGTGGGTCACCTTCATGGGCGCGGTCACGGCGCTGATCCGTCAGGAGCATCTGAGCGTCAATACCTTCGCCGACAAGCTGCCAGCGGCCCTGCGCGCCGGGCTTGATCGGCTGGTGACCCTGGCGATGCTCGGCTGCTGCCTGATGCTGCTCAAGGGCAGCTATGCCCAGACGGTGCTCAACTGGAGCAACCTCTCTCCCATCAGCGGCATTCCGGTCGGCGTCTTCTATCTCGCCGGCCTGATGGCAGGCGTGCTGATGTCACTGATTCTGCTCTGGCGTCTGCTGACGCCGCTGGCACTGCATGGTGTCACGCCGCGCGTCGCACCAAGCCATGCCTCTGATTCGCAAGGAGACACGCCATGACCATCGGGCTCTTTCTCGGCTCCCTGCTGGCCGCCATCGGCCTGAGCCTCCCTATCGCCTTCGCCCTGCTGGTCAGTGCCATCGTGCTGATGCTGCACCTGGATCTGTTCAACTCGCAGATCCTGGCCCAGAACCTCGTCAATGGCGCCGACAGCTACACCCTGCTGGCCATTCCCTTCTTCCTCACCGCCGGCGAAGTGATGTCGCGCGGCGGGCTCTCCCAACGCATCGTCACCCTTGCGATGTCACTGGTGGGTCATCGCAAGGGTGGACTGGGTTTCGTCGCCATCTTCGCCGCCATCGTCATGGCCAGCCTGTCCGGTTCCGCCGTCGCCGATACCGCTGCGCTGGCCAGCATGCTGCTGCCGATGATGCGCAAGGCGGGCTATCCGCTGGGCCGCTCCTCCGGCCTGATGGCCGCCGGGGGCATCATCGCGCCGATCATCCCGCCTTCGATTCCGCTGATCATCATCGGGGTCGCCGGTGGCATCTCCATCGGCAAGCTGTTCCTCGCCGGCATCGTGCCGGGCCTGATCATGGGCGTGACCCTGGTGGTGATGTGGCTGTTCATGACCCGCAAGGAGGATCTGGTGGTCACGAAGAAGGCCAGCGGGCGTGAACGCCTCAAGGCACTCAAGGACAGCTTCTGGGCCATCATGCTGCCGGTCATCATCATCGGCGGGATCAAGAGCGGCATCTTCACCCCGACCGAAGCCGGTGTGGTCGCGGCGGTCTACGCCATCTTCGTTGCGACCGTGGTCTATCGCGAACTCGACCTCAGCCAGCTCTACGCCGTACTTGCCCAGGCCGCCCGCAGCACCGCCATCGTGATGTTCCTGGTCGCCGCGGCGATGGTCGCCTCCTGGCTGATCAGCATCGCCCAGCTGCCGCTGATGGTGGCCGGTCTGCTGCAGCCGCTCGCCGATGACCCGCGCCTCCTGATGCTCGCCATCATGGGCATCGTGCTGGTGGTCGGCATGGTGATGGACCTGACGCCGACCATTCTGGTGCTCACCCCGATCCTGATGCCCATCGTCAAGCTGGCCGGCATCGACCCGGTCTACTTCGGGATCATGTTCGTCCTCAACTGCGCCATCGGGCTGATCACCCCTCCGGTCGGCAACGTGCTCAACGTGATCACCAGCGTCGGCAACCTCAAGTTCGAGAAGGCGGTCAGTGGCGTCGCGCCCTTCGCCCTTGCCTATGTGGTGATTCTACTGCTGTTCGTCGCCTTCCCGCAGATCATCACCGCGCCGCTTTACTGGATGACCGACTGACCCCGTGACAACCCAGACAACCAAGCCGGAAAAGAAGACAGGAAGAAGGCAAGACGCCAACGACACGCCACTTGCTTAGACAGTCGCGAACAAAGACAGCCGCCCACAAAAACAGCCGCCCACAAAAACAGCCGCCCACAAAAACAACATGAGAGCCATTCCATGACACCCATGATCAAGACGACCCTCGCAAGCCTGCTGTTGATCGCCCCTCTGAGTGCTGCCCATGCCCAGATGACGCTCAAGCTGGCCCACGCCGCTCCGACCACCGATACCCAGCAGCAGGCGGCCGAGCGCTTCGCCGAGCTGGTCAAGGAAGGCACGGATGGCGAGATCACCGTCAACATCTTCGGCAATGGTGTGCTCGGGGGCGACCAGCAGATGATCGCCGGCGTGCGCAGCGGCACCATCGATATCGAGATGTCCGGCAACCCCAACTTCGCGGGCCTCCAGCCGGCGCTGGGTGCCTTCGATCTGCCCTATATCTTCCCGGACCGCAAGACGGCCTATCAGGTGCTGGACGGTAAGGTCGGCGATGATGCCCTGGCGCTGCTCAAGGAAGACAACCTCAAGGGGCTGGCCTTCTGGGAGGTCGGCTTCCGCGCGATGACCAACTCCAAGCACCCGATCAAGACGCCCGCGGATGTCGACGGCCTGGTGATGCGCACCAACTCCAACAAGTCGCTGATCGAGGCCTTCTCGTTGCTGGGCGCGAACCCGGTGCCGATGCCACTAGGTGAGCTCTACACTGCGATGGAAACCGGCACGGTCGATGCCCAGGACCACCCGATCAGCATCGTCTGGTCGGCGGGCTTCTATGAGGTCCAGGACTACCTGTCACTGACCAACCAGGCCTACACCTCGCTGCTGATGGTGATGAACGACGACAAGTTCGAAAGCCTGTCACCAGAATATCAGCAGGTACTGGTAAACGCGGCGCGCGAGGCCGGTGATTATCAGCGTGAACTGAACGCGAAGAACGAACAGAAGATTCTCGCTGAACTGGCCGACAAGGGCATGAAGATCGAGACCGACGTCGATACCGCCGCCTTCCAGAAGGCCGTGCTGCCGACCTGGGACAGCTATATCGCCGCCAATGGTCGCGACTGGATCGATGCCATCCAGGGCGCCAGCCAGGCCAGCGCCGATGTAAATGCAAAAGGCGAGCCGCAAGTCACGCAAATCACCACGGCCGCCGTGACGCAGTAACGCCCATCCGTTCTATCGCCTTGCTTACCTGTCACCCAGCGAGGGCGCAAGTCCTTGATAACCGGGTCCCGACGGCACCCTCGCTGATTGGAGAAATGTCATGTCCCGAGATGTTCTGCTGCTCAACCAGAAATGCGCGCACACCCTGAGTCTGTTCGACGCCACCAGCGGTGAGGAGCTCAACCATCTGCGCCTGCCGGACTACCCACATGAATTCGTGGTGGATTCCACTGGCCGCTACGCCTTCGTGGGCCACTACGGCATCCTCGGTGCCGACTGCATCGGCGACCAGGGCGGCTGCTCGGTATTCGTGGTCGATCTCGAGACCTTCACGCTGATCAATACGCTCAGTACCTGGCCCTACTATCGCATCCACGGCTTGGGCATTGATGACCAGGACCGCCTCTACGCCATGAGCGAAGGCCATAACACTCTGCTGTTGTTCAATACGCCCCTGGCCCAGACCACGCCAGATCTGGCCGTGTCCTCCGGTGGTTACAAGACCCACCTGTTCGCGCTCACCAAGGCTGGCGACTGGGCCTACGGCATCAATCTGCTCAGCAACACCATCACCAAGTTCAAACCTCACGATGCCACTTTTGCGCCCATCGCGATGATTCCGGGCCGCAAGCCGGAGGGCAACAGCCTGTCCGCCGATGGCCGTACCCTGTTCATCAGCAACCGCGATGACGACAGCATCGTGGCGGTAGATACCGAATCGATGACCGTACGCGCCTCGGCGACCACCGGTCGAGATCCCAACCGCATCTACCGTGACCCCAAGGGGCGCCTGATCACCACCAATTACGGAGAAAGCTCGCTGTCATTGTTCGATGAGGCGCTGGTGCCGCTGGGCACCATCCAGCTTGAAGCGATTCCCATCGCGATGAGCTTCCACCCGGATGGCGAGCAGGCCTTCGTCTCACTCAAGGGAGATCGCATCGCGGTGCTGGATCTGGAGAGCGGCCAGGTTCGCAGAAGCTTCGCGACACGCGCCGAGCCGGACGTGTCCTGCTTGCTGGTGCGTGACCACTGAGTCAATCGGCACTTGATGCTTCTAACCAGGACATGAGCCAGTCATGACGGATACCACATTCAGGCACGAGCCTTCACACAGTCAGCCGCTGATCGATGCGCACCATCACTTCTGGGCACTGGATGGCCAGGTAGCGTACCCCTGGCTGGAAGAGTCACCGGTGGAGGACTTCTTTCTCGGCGATTACGCCGCGATCCGTCGGCCCTTTGTGGCCGCGGACTTGAAGCGCCTGGTACCTGAGGGCTTCCGGCTGGTGGGCAGCGTGCACTGCGAAGCCGAAGCCGCACGCTCGCAGGCACTGGAGGAGACGCGCTGGATCACCCAACAGCAGGCCACTCATGCGCTACCCAGCGCGCATGTCGGCTGGGCCGCCTTCGGCACTGACGAGTGCGCCGCTCAGCTGGACGACCAGCGTGACTCGCCGCTGTTTCGCGGCGTGCGCGCCAAGCCGGTCACCGCCGCCACGCCCCGGACCCGCCAGTCAGTGGCGGGCACCAGCGGCAGTCTGCAGGATCCGCGCTGGTGCGAGGGACTGGCGCTGCTCACGGATCGTGATCTGAGCTGGGACCTGCGCGTGCCCGCCTGGCACCTCGAAGAGGCGGCCACGGCCCTTCAGGACTACCCCGACTTGCGCGTCATTCTCAATCACTGCGGCCTGCCATGGGATCGCACGCCGGAAGGCCTTGCCGAGTGGCGCGATGGCATGCAGGCGCTTGCCGCCAATCCCAATGTCGCCGTCAAGCTCTCGGAATTGGGCTCGCCCTGGCACGACTGGGAGGCCAGTGCCAATGGCGAACTGCTGTGTGAAGTGCTGGATATCTTCGGTGCCCAGCGCTGCCTGTTCGCCAGCAACTTCCCGGTCTCCGGCCTCAAGGTCAGCTATGACGGCTGGCTATCGCTGGTGATTAGCGCCATTGAACAAATGACGAGCGCCGACCTGCGCCAGAGCACCCTCGACAAGGTTCTGCACGACAATGCCATTCACTGGTATCGGCTACCGATTGCCGGTATCACCCACGATGCCGCTATCACCCACGATGCCAACCCCACCCGACATGCCAGACAGGAGGCACCATGACACTCAACGGCCATCAGCTTATTGGACAGCGCAGCTTTGCCGCCAAGGGCGAGGCGATCCACGCCATCAACCCGGCCACCGGAGAGCGCCTGGCGCCCGGCTACCCGGGGGCCAATGCAGGAGATGTAGATGACGCCTGCCGACTGGCCGGCCAGGCCTTTGATGCCTATCGCGCCACGACTCCTGAAGAAAGAGCCGTCTTCCTCGAGACCATCGCCGAGGAAATCGATGCGCTCGGCGACACTCTGACCCAGCGCGCCATGCAGGAGACCGGCTTGCCCGAGGCACGCCTGAACGGTGAGCGCGGCCGCACCTGTGGGCAGCTCAAGCTGTTCGCCAAGGTACTGCGTCGCGGTGAATGGCAGGATGTGCGCGTCGATCCTGCGCTGCCGGAACGTGCCCCCCTGCCGCGTGCCGACCTGCGCCAGCGCCAGATCCCGCTGGGCCCGGTGGCCGTCTTCGGGGCCAGCAACTTCCCGCTGGCCTTCTCTGTGGCCGGTGGCGATACCGCTTCTGCGCTGGCAGCAGGCTGCCCGGTGGTGGTCAAGGGGCACTCGGCTCACCCAGGCACCTCGGAACTGGTCGGTCAGGCCGTGGCACGCGCCGCAAAGCGGTGCGGCATGCCGGAAGGTGTCTTCTCGCTGCTGTTCGGCCCCGGCAATGAGGTCGGTCAGGCGCTGGTCAAGCATCCCGAGATCCAGGCGGTCGGCTTTACCGGTTCGCGCAGTGGCGGCACCGCCCTGCTGGCTCTCGCTCAGGCGCGCCCGCAACCGATTCCGGTCTATGCCGAGATGAGCAGCATCAATCCGGTCATCCTGATGCCGGCCGCACTGGAAGCCCGCGCCGAAGCGCTGGGCAGCGCATTCGTCGGCTCGCTCAATATGGGCGCAGGGCAGTTCTGCACCAACCCAGGCCTGGTGTTGGCAGTGAAAGGCGCGGCACTGGAGCGCTTCAAGCAAGCCGCCATCCCCGCCATCAAGGCAAGTCCGGTGCAGACCATGCTGACACCGGGCATCCACAAGGCCTATGCCGAAGGCGTGGCAAGCCTGTCCTCACAGGCCGGCATTACCTGCCTGGCCAGTGGAGAAAGCGACTCTCCCATCGCCAGCCCATGCCAGACTCAGCTGTTCAGTACCCAGGCGAGTGACTTCCTGGACAATGAGGCCATGCAGGCGGAAGTGTTCGGTTCCAGCTCGTTGATCATCGAATGCGATGATCTCGCTCAGCTCAAGCAGGTCTGCAGCGCGCTGGAAGGCCAGCTGACCGCCACTCTGCACCTGGATGACGCCGATCACGATGCCGCACGTCAGCTGCTGCCGGTGCTGGAGCGCCGCGCCGGTCGCATCCTCGTCAATGGCTGGCCTACTGGCGTCGAAGTCTGTGACGCCATGGTCCACGGCGGCCCCTGGCCCGCCACCTCCGACAGCCGCACCACCTCGGTGGGCACCGCTGCGATTCACCGTTTCCTGCGCCCGGTCTGCTATCAGGACCTGCCGGATGCCCTGCTGCCACCGGAACTCAAGCACGACGCGCCCTACGACATAAGCCGACTGGTGGATGGAGAGCGGGAGGGGTGAGAAGCTCAATGAAGCACATCGACTGAACTTGGAGTACTTGCAGTAGCTTTCCTACCCAATGACCATCGGATAGGTAAATGGAATGTGAGCGGCTGGAGGTGATATGCCAGCCGCTCTTTCCGACCGGCAACGCATAAGGGTAACTTGCAAGAATAACTGTTTTCTATCCGTTACATGGACTCCAAGCCAACTCGTACCAGCCGTAGCTCTGCCAGCCTGAGGCTCTATCAGAGCCTATCGTATTTCCCATTACGACGAGACAATAGTATCTGGAGTAGTGAGCCTCTTTCGCTCCAGAGGCCTTCCATAAAGAAAAAGCCCCACGCAGTGAAATCTGCATGGGGCTTGAGTATTCATTGCTGTAGCGTTGCGTAATATTATCAATATCCTGATATTTCAGGAACGCAGCAGGTTAGCATTCAATCTGCTTCTGCTGCTCATGGCGCCAACGCCAGTAATGAGTTACTAGGCCTCCAACAACAATGTTGTGAATATACAACCCAGTCCACATAGACTCATAGGATTCAAACTGGTTGATGATCATCCAGAAAATAAAGAATATCATCCCAAAGAAAGCCATATCACTTGGCATGACCCCTGCTCGCCAAGCCAACCAGGTCGCACGACCGATCCATATCATTAATGCACCTATGGCTAATAACCCCAAGAGGCCATAGGCTACCCAGATTTCCATGAAGTAATTATGTAAATGGCCAACTTTCTCCGATAGCCAACTAGGAATCCAAGACGTCTCGCGCATTACAAGACTTTTGCCTTTTGCACCCCAACCTATCAGTGGGCGCTCGACGATCCATTCGCTTGCCGCGATCCAGCTATTGACTCTGATACCAACGCTGGTATACGGGATTTGGGTCAACTCGCCCTTCAATACTTGGGTTATCACATCACTTTCTTTATTGACACGCTTTTCAAGAGAATCCCCCAAGCCTAGTCCAAACACTACCATCAACAAGGCTAATGCAGCCAAAAACATTGATAGGTATTTCAAGAATTGGCGGATACCACGACGCATTACGACAAAGCCACCCCAGACCGACAACCCTAAGCCAAGTGATACTATAGTACCAATCCAAACTGCCCGTGTTTGACCAACGACAATACCTGCCAGCGCGATAATCAGTGCCATCCCCCATAAGGTAATGCGCACCCCTTGGCGACTCCCCGGCTGACAGATACGTTTAGAAAATGCTACCAAGCCCAATAACAGGGTACCAAAGAACATTGAGGAATGTTGCGCGTTGCGTATCCCGAAATCAGCTCTCTCACCGGAAAGTCCTGTTATCCAGTTTTCATCATTCGGCGGCGCCAGAAAAAAGGTAGTCAATAAAAAGCCAGTCGCTGCAACACCCCAGAGAAGTAGCGTATTTCGCGTACTGCCACGTAACCACCAGGCTACGCTGATGAATATGAACAGCTTGGCAAGCAGCGCCAATCTTGGCGAGGAGTCCATCCATTGTGGATGATGAGACAATCCCGCCCACCAGGAGATCAACTGCACCGCTACGACTGCCCCAAGCAATAGCAGCACTGGGCGTCGAAATCCTTTGCCCCATATACAAAATGCGATCAAACCAGAAAATGCCAATAATGTTTCTGCCGGTTTGGCGATATCGCCAGCGGGAATATTGAAAAACGTATACACCATCAATGACGCCACTCCGATGAGCAGCAACCATCCAGGACTTTTCCAACCTGCCCCTTCGTCCCACTTATTTGTAACCATCATGCTCGTTTGCCATCTCCAGACAGGATGAAAAACGATATATTACAACAAAAATATTGTTTTATCGCCTATATTCCAGGGCGGTCTCAATGACCAAGTGCAACACGTGACCCATCAGGTACGGTGTTGCCATGAACCACTGCTATCGCCATCTTTCTGCTGAAGACCGAGCCGCCATCATGATGATGAGAGCGACTCACTCGATCCGAGCTATCGCCCATCATCTGGGCCGTGCACCGAGTACCGTGTCGCGAGAAATCGCTCGCCACTCCATCAATGGCCACGATGCCAGCCTCGCAGGCTACCGGGCTCGCCTGACACGCCATCGGCCCCGTCGGCGTCCCAAGCTGCATCCCGACGGAGAGTTGTTTGAAGTCGTGGTCCATCTGCTGCGCAAGTACTGGTCACCGCAACAGTTAGCCCGCACACTGAATCGCATGTCTCCCAACGATTCACGTCGACAGGTCTCGCATGAGGCCATCTACAACGCGCTCTATGGGATGCCCCGCGGCAGCCTCAAGAAGGAACTCATCGCCTGCCTGCGACAAGGCAACGGCAAACGCCGGCCACGAAGTCGTGGCACGGATCGGCGCAACCAGATTCCCGGTCTGGTTAGCATCCACGCGCGACCGCCTGAGGTCGAAGATCGTTTGATGCCTGGCCACTGGGAAGGCGATCTCATCATCGGTGCCAACAATCGCTCTGCCGTCGGTACGCTGGTGGAACGCACCACGCGATTGGTGATTTTGGCGAAAGTGGATGGCACCACTGCCACCGCAGCGGCCGTTGGCTTCAGCGACAAGCTAAACGAGGTGCCGCGATCGCTGCGCTTGTCCATGACCTACGATCAAGGCAGAGAGATGGTGAAACATGCCGAGATCACCCAGAAGACCGGCACGGCGATCTATGACCCGCGTAGCCCTTGGCAGCGAGGTTCGAACGAGAACACCAACGGGCTGTTGCGGCAGTATTTGCCAAAGGGCACGGATCTCTCCGTCTACAACCAAGAAGAGCTCGACGAGATCGCCGACTCACTGAACACACGGCCTCGCCAGACACTGGACTGGCGAACCCCACTAGAAGTCTACGCCGAGGTGCTCAAGAAATCCGTCGGCGGTCCGAGCACCCTTTAATAGCGTTGCGCTTGGAACTTGAGACCGCCAAACCTATCTCGATGAATGGGCTATCAAGCATGGGCTAGACATCAACCTCGGACCAATGCCTCTACCCTTAAAATATATACTTTAGTAAAACCTGAATATCACTTTGATCAGTGCTTCAGTAGTCACTCCCGGCATATATCCCTCCCTGCGCTCGGCTTACTTGAAAGCCTGATGAAGCCCCGGGGCCCTCTGTACCCATCACGCTCAGCCCTACTGCTCAGACATTCTGCCCTGTCACACCGCCCTCTCCAGCCTTCGCGATCAGCCAATCTCGGAACAATCGCGCGGAGGCCGATAACGGTTGGTGAAGATCGTGGACAAGATGCTCAGCCAGACCTGTGATCGCGCGATGGTCCGTGACACGAACCAAATCGCCCTTGGCAATGGCCTCCGCCGCCATGAAGTCCCACGCCAGCCCGATGCCGGCGCCTCGCTGGATGGCGGCGTAGGTCAGCGTCAGCTGATTGAAGGTGATGTCAGACTTGGGCGGACGGTAGTGGATACCGAAGTGGGCAAACCAGTGAGACCAGTCCATGCAGTTCCAGGAGGAGTCCAGCTGAATCAGCGGCCGCTGAGTCAACTCTTCCAGCGAAAGCTCCTGCTCCTTGATGACATCCGGGCGCGCCACCGGATAGATATCTTCGTGAATCAGCGGCGTGGCACCCAGTGCTGGCCATTCGCCGTCACCATAGAGAATCGCGAGATCATGGTCCGGCACCATACTGGCATCCATCTCGTTGCTGGCGTGGATGTGCACGGTGATCTCGGGGTGCTCGGCGCTGAAGGTCAACAGGCAGGGGAACAGCCAATACTGGGAGACGGCATGCGTTGCCAGCACGCTGACGGTATCAGGGTGCTGGAGCGCACGCAGACGCTGCCCAGCCATCTCGAGCCCTTGCAGCGCCGGGAGAATGTGCTGCTGGTAGAGTATTCCCGCATTGGAGAGCGTGGCACCGCGCGCCTTGCGCACGAACAGTGGCGTGCCAAGTGACGCCTCCAGCGCACGAATCTGCTTGCTGACGGCGCTCTGGGTCAGACACAGCTCATCGGCGGCGCTGGTAAAGCTTCCCAAACGACTCACGGACTCGAAGGCCGCGAGACCCTCTAGTGAGGGAAGATGGCGAAAGCGTCCTGCCATGGGGGCTCCCCGGGTCTATCAGTGTTTGCGTTCGAGAAGATGATGTATGGCAGCTCTCTCGCCATACATTCCTTGGTGGAATGGCTTGATGCAGTAAAGTCGCTGCTTGATCACGAAGTAACGCATTAGAGTGGCCCCTTGATCAAGACAAGGGCGACTCATCATGAAGAAAGCAATAGTCCATGCTGGCATGGCAGGTGCCCTCTGGGGAGGCGTCATCGTGTTGCCATCACTACTTGGCGACATCCATCCAGTGGTCATCAGATGCGCGCGTTTCGGGCTCTACGGACTCTTTGCCGCGGCGATCGCGTTACCCCATGCTCGCCGACTGGCCTCTCGCCTCACTACGCGCGATACCCGCTTGCTGCTGGAGTTGGCGCTGACGGGCAATGTGGCGTATTTCATCCTGCTGACGGCGGCCGTCCAATATGCCGGCGTGGCCATTGCAGCATTGATCAACGGACTGGTGCCGGTGGCGGTGATGTTGATCGGGAGACGCCATATTCAGGCGAGCCGCCTGTCCGTGAGCCTGTCCCTGACGCTGATCGGGGTGGGAATCGTCTGCATGAACGTGCCTGTTCTGCTTCGCTTCCTGCAGGGCGCGGGAAATTGGCAAGACCTGCTCGGCATGCTGTGTGGCTCGATCGGCGTAATGTCCTGGGCATGGTTCGCGCTGCGCAATGCCCAGCAGCTCAAGGCCGGACGTTTTTCCGCGCGAGAGTGGTCCACCCTGCAAGGCATCGCGACCGGGGTCGTGGCAGTGATGATTCTTGTGCTGGTCGCCGTCTTGCAACCGCGGATACTGCCGCTGGAGCTCTCGTTCGAACGCTGGCTGGCCTTCGCTGCTGCAGCCCTGTTCATGTCGGTCGGGGGTTCCTGGATCGCCAATGCCCTGTGGAATTCCTCGGCCCAGCGCCTGCCGGTATCAGTAGGCGGTCAGATGATCGTCTTCGAGACCTGCTGCGCGTTGCTCTACGGGTATCTGCTGGCATGGCAATGGCCGCAGACCAATGAAGTGCTGGGCATGCTGTTGATACTCGGCGGTGTCATGTGGACGCTGCGCGCCGAGCAGCGTGTGTCCAGCCCTCGGCAGATACCACCAGGCAAAACCATTGCTGGGTCGGAGCAGTGAAATCCCCCGCCTGATGAAACCTGGCCTGGCTAATGGTCATACCCCGCGGACTTCACGCGCCTATTTCACTCACCTGTTTCAGACATGCCAAGGCCGCCTCAAAGGGCGGCCCTGGCATGTCTGGCGGGCAGCCTCCCTCACTGCCCTCTCAACCATTGCTCTCAGCCAAAGCGCTTAACCATAGAAGTGCTCGACAAGACTCATGGGAATCGCCGGCACGTAGGTAACCAGCATCAGCACCAGGAAGAGCACGAAGATCATCGGCAGATTGACCTTGGTGGTCTCCCACATGTCCGTCTTGGCGATGGAGCATGAGGTGGCCAGCACCGAGGCCACGGGGGGTGTCTGCTGACCGATGGCCAGATTGAGGGTCAGGATCAGGCCGAAGTGGATGGGATCGATGCCGATCTGCTGGATCAATGGCATCACGATCGGCACTACCAGAATGATGGCTGCGGCACCATGCAGGAACATCCCCAACAGCAGCAGCAGGATATTGAGCAACGCCAGTACAGCTACCGGGTCCGTAGTGATCGCGGTGATCTCCTGGGCCAACTGTTGCGGCAGCTGCATCTCGGTCAGGAACAGCCCCAGGACCGCGGATGTGGCGACCAGCAGCATCACGACCGAGGTCTGAATCACGCCATCGATCACCGCGCGATACAGCACCTGCAGGTTCAGCTCACGATACACCAGCCCACCGATGACCAGCGCTGCCAGCACGGCGATGCCCGCGCCTTCGGTAGCGGTCACGAAGCCGCCAAAGATGCCACCCAGGATGATGACCGGCAGCGTCAGGGCCCAGAAGGCCTCGCGGAATGCCTTGCCGAGTGTCGACAGCGAGAAGGCAGCCTCACGCGGCATATCGTACTTGCGGGCGTAGTAATAGCAGAGCATCGCCAGCCCCAGACCGCCCAGAATCCCCGGGATAATGCCGGCGACGAACAGCTTGACGATGGACGTGTCCGCGATGGCGCCATAGAGAATCATCGACAGCGACGGCGGGATGATGATGGCAAGCGACGCCGAAGACGACGTGATCGCCGCCGAGAACTGCGGCGTGTATTTGCGCTTCTTCATCTCGGGTATCAGCACCGAACCCGTCGCGGCCACATCGGCCACCGCGGAGCCGGAAATCTCGGCGAAGAACAGCGATACCCCCACATTGACCATGGCCAGACCACCGCGCACGAACCCAACCATGGCCGTGACGAGATTGATCAGTCGCATGGAAATGCCCGAGGTATTCATCAGCGCGCCGGCCAGAATGAACAGCGGAATCGCGATCAGCGGGAACTTGGTGGCGCCATTGAAGAGTGTCAGCGGTACGTTCACCAGCGCGTCCACGCCCATGAAGATCACCACTCCGACGACCCCGACGGTGCCGATGGCGACCGCAATGGGCACGTTGATCAACACCAGTGCGAACAGCGCCGCGATAATGATCAGTAGCGTCATGAACGGTGCTCCTTGAGGTCTTGCTCGGCGAGACGGATGGCTTCCGCGATCTCTTCCTCTTCGCTGTTGACGCCTGCACACATCTTTCGCCAGGCATGAGGCAGACTCAGCAGTTCACACAGGATGAAGAGCGCCGCACTGATCGGAATCACCGACTGGGTAATATCCAGACCGATGGTCGGCAAGGCGATGAGGGAATCCCAGGCCAGCACGTCCAGCACCTGGTAACCGAACCAGCCCACCACGGTAAAGAATCCGATCACGATTAGCTCAGAGATAATGAAGAGTGTACTGCGCAGCGCAATGGGCGCCTTGGTGATAAGGCCAGGGAACCCCATATGGGAACGTTTCAAGGCCGCCAGTCCAGCGCCATAGAAGCTTAGCCAGGCCAGATTGATCGAGGCGACCTCGTCATACCAGGGCAAGGAGCCGCCGAAGGTACGCAAGGCCACCGCCGCCAGCACGATCACCGTCAATGAGAGCAGTAGCCCGACGGTAAATACCTCCAGACAGCGTTCTACCACTCGATTCACTCTGTCCAGCAGTGTGACGTCAGCCTTGGCCGTCAGTCCTTCCCCACTCTCGGTGGGGAAGGTTGCCTTGGCCGCATGGGAATGCGAGCTCATGACTTACTCCTTGGCCAGTGCCATGGCCCGGTCGACCAGCGCCTGGCCACCGTCAACCTTGTCGGAGAACGCTTGATAGACAGGCGCACTCGCGGTGACAAAGGCATCCCGGTCCACTTCATTGACGGCCATGCCGCCTGCCTTGAGGCTCGCCAGCAGCTTGTCATCCAGTTCTGCACCCTTGGCGAAGGCCCAGCTCTGGGTCTCGGCGGACACCTCGGCAATCGCGGTCTTCACCTCCTCGGGCATCTTGTTCCAGCCAGCCTGACTGCTGGTCAGCCAGATGGGCGAATAGACATGATTGGAGAGTGACAGGTACTTCTGGACCTCCTGGAACTTGGCGCCATCGATGTTGGACAGCGGGTTCTCCTGGCCATCGACAACCCCGGTCTGGAGTGCCACGAAGACTTCCGAGAAGGCCATCGGGGTCGGATTGGCACCCCACGCCGTGAACATGCCGGTACGCCATTCACTCTGCGGGGTACGCAGCTTCAGTCCGTCCAGATCTTCCGGCTCCACCACGGGGTGTTCATTGTTGGTGATCTGCCGGAAGCCGTTCTCCCAGGTGGAGACCAGCTTGAGGCCCTTGGCCTTGGCATCCTCGGCCAGGTCCGTCATCACGATCTCATCATCGATGCGCTTGAGATGCTCGCGGTCCTTGACCATGAACGGCATGTCAAACAGCGCAAAGCTTGGCGAGACGGACGACATCACCGAGGAAATCGCGGCCAGGTCAACCGTTCCGAGACGCAGCTTCTGGATCAGCTGTCGCTCATCGCCCAGCTGGCCACTGTGGTAGTACTCGACTTGATGCTCATCCCCAAGTCGAGCTTGCAGACTATCGGCGAAATGTTGCGCAGTCTGGCCCTGCAGACTGTTGGGGCTCCCCCCGATGGCAAATACGATCTTCTCTGCATGCGCGGTTGTGGTACCCAAGGCGGCGGCTAACAGTGTGGCGGCAAGCATGGCTCGCTTCATTGTCGAATCCCTTTGATTGTTATGATTCTGGAGATGGGCGTATCGGGTCTGGCTTGCTGCTTGAACGGTCCGGACCTGAGCATGTGACGAGGAAGGCTCAGGGTTTCACGAACACATTCCACCTCCCAAAGTGGACTGCAAACCATACCAGATGAAGCAAAACTTAGTCGTCCACCGCCGCGAAGGTCAATCACTCCGCCGTAGAAATAGACCTTTGTCTAGAAAAATACGCAACAATTCGCCATTTCTGACTCCATCTGGACTGGATGGCAAACCACACCAACAGCAACTGGCATGTGCGACATCAGAGGCTTTCGTCAATCTGGAGTCCCTGGAAAGCCAAAAGCCCCGCCGATATTCTCGGCAGGGCTTGCAGGCGCATCAGAGATGCCAGGGCCTCAACGGAATGGGGAGAAGAGTGCGGCTGGCCGTCACTCAGCCACGGCGCCCCCAGGCGACGGCGTCGTGGGGGTGAAGGCTCTCGATATGGCGCACATGGACATGCGCTTCGCCGTCGGTGATCGACAGACCATTGATCAAGCGGCGTGCGGCGTCTTCGACGAACATCAGATTCTGACCATTGAGCGCCGCAAACGCCTGCTCATCGGCGCGTTTCACGGCCGTCTGGACTGGCGTCGCCACGGCCTGCTCGATGGCATCGATCAACCCGATCAGCCCCAGATCCTTGGCTTCAGGCTTGAGCGTGACCTGAACCAGCGCTTCACTGCGCTGGCTGTGGGGCGTGGCCAGGGTGGCATGCTGGGTGAGCCACTCGGCGACCTGCTCCGGGGTCAGCGTGGCGTCGTTGCGGTGAGCCTCCAGGAACGCCTGCTCTATCAGCTGGCGCGACAGGGCCGCCGAGCAGGGACAGGTGGAGGAATAGCCCACCGTGACACTGGCCTGCAACGTGAATCTGCCCTCTTGCAGATTGGCCTCCAGCATGACGGGATACGACTTCCAGCCAGAGAGCTCCGGTGTGACTAGCGCCGGACGCTTCAGCAGCAGCGCGAATTCCAGCCTGACACGTGCATTGCGCGAGGCGCAGTCATGATGGCTTGCCACCATCGCGGCAAGTACCCCCTGCAGATTGCCCGGGGTCAGCGCCTCGCCCTCCGCCAGCCCATCCAGCAGGCGGTAGAGGCGCGACATGTGAATGCCCTTGGTGTGCGGCATCGGCAGATCGACCTGCGCATCTACACGGGCATGCAATTCACGACGATAATCGCCCTCCTCGATGAGTACGGGCAGATCGATTCCCTGCATGCCCACCCATTCCAGGGGGCTCAGGGAGCGGGAGCGCTCGGTCAGGGAAATGTCGGGGAGTATTGCGGTCATTCGTCAGATATCCAGAGCGGCTCTCATCACTGCCGCCTCCCTCACGCCGGGGGGAGGCAGGCACTGAGTTCAACCGAAGTGTGGGGAGTGTCAGGAGAGGTGAAGCACACAGCGCGGACGATTCGACGTCAGCGCAGGATCATTCCGCCTGTCGCGAGGAGTGATGGCCGGTGATCTTCCACTCGCCGAGAATCTCCTCGAAGGTGAACAGAAAGCGGGCCGGTATCGTGACCGTCTCGTCAGCGGCGCGATACTCGAAGGTGTAGTGCCCGCCGATCACGACGGTCCCCAGCTTGCGGCTGACACGAGGTGAGTACTCCCCCAGCTCGCAGGCCAGTGCCTCATTGGCGAGAAAGCCATCGAAGTAGGCCTGACGCTGCTGGCGATTCTCACGCACGTCATCCGCAACCGTCGGCACCAGGATCGCATCCTCGGCGTACAGCGAGAGAAGCGTCTCCTTTTCCCCGCGAGTGACGGCGATCGCCCAGCGCTCAAGCGTGCGCGTGGCGGCATTGATGCAGAATTCAGCGTCACGTTCCGTCAATGGAGGGGACGTCGGATGAGGCATGCTGTGGCTCTCCCTTGAGGATGAGGCTCTTGAGGATTTGGAAGGAAAGACGGGGGCCTGCCGGCCTCTCCGCCCATATGTCACGTGATCGCTCAGGCGTCAGCACACTGCAGGATGCCCTGCCCCAGGCGCTCGATCAGCTGCGGATAGAGTGTCTCGCCCAGTTCCAGCCCGACACCCAGCGGCTCGAAGACGATGGAGGTCTTGACGCCGGTGCCTTCGAAGACACTCTCGATCAACGCCGGGTTGTACTGTGGCTCACGGAAGACGCACTGGATGTTGTCCCGCGCCACGCGCGCCTGGATCTCCTTGATGCGAGCCGGGCTGGGCGTGGAGGCATCTCCCAGCGAGATGGCACCGGAGGCCGGAGCATCGAAGCGGTGCTCGAAGTACTGGTAGGCATCATGGAAGACGATGTAACGAGTGCCCTGCACCTGCGCCAGACGTGCTGACAATGCGTCCGTCATCGCCTCGAGCTCCTGCTGCCCGGCCTGGGCATTGCTGCGATAGGTGGCCGCGTGCTCCGGGTCCTGCGCTGCCAGCGATTCAGCAATCGCCGCCAACCAGAGATGCGCATTCATCGGGTCCAGCCAGCCATGCGGGTTCATTCCATCGTAGGCATGCTCATGGTGCTCGTCATGGCCGCCGTGATGCTCGTCGTGCTCCGCATGGACTTCGTGACCGCCATCATGATGCTCGTCATGGTCACCGTGTTCATGATGATCACCACCGTGATGCTCATCGTGATCGCCATGCGCTTCATCATGTTCGGGAGATGCCTCGTCATCATGATGATGCGCTTCGAAGGTGGCGCCCTCGCGATAGTTCAGATGAAGGGTACCGGGCACTTCCATCAGCTCGACGGCATCGGCATCCGCCGCCAGCGACGTACGTGCCTTGGCAAGCCAGGGCGTCAAATCATCACTGACGAAGAACACGATATCCGCGTCAGCCAGTGATCTGGCTTCGGAGGTCCGCATGGAATAGCCGTGCGGAGACGCACCCGGCTGAATGACCAGATCGGGGCTGCCCAGCTCTCCCATGACGCGCGAGACCAATGAATGCACGGGAGGGATGTCCACCGCGACCGAGGGCACCTCGGCCACTGCTACGGCAGGTGCCAACATCAGGGGCAGAGAGAGACAAGGCAAAAACCGATGACGCATGACGGTTCTCCAATAGAGGCGATATCGCGGAAGGAAGATCGAAGGCTGCAATGACCAACCATAATATGTTATAACATAACATTAATAGTCACTTCCCCGTCAACTCTTCAGCGCCAAGAGGTCTCCATGTCGCTGTTATCGATCAAGAATCTCTGTGTCACGCTTGGCAGGCATCGCATCCTCGAAGCGGTCGACCTGCAGGTGGAGCGCGGCGAAATCGTCACCCTGGTAGGACCGAATGGATCGGGAAAATCCACGCTGCTTCGCAGCATCATCGGGGCCATCACCCCTTCGCGTGGCCAGATAACGCGACAGCCCGGACTCAAGATCGGCTATGTTCCCCAACGCCTGAGCCTTGATCCGACACTGCCGATGACGGTGGAGCGCTTTCTCAACCTGCCACATCGGCATTCGCTGGATGCCGTGGCCCACGCTCTCCTTCAGGCCGGGATCCCCGGCGCCGAGGTGCAGCAGATCGCCAGCCTCTCCGGCGGCCAGTTCCAGCGCGTTCTGCTGGCGCGCGCACTGCTGGACTCCCCTGATCTCCTGCTGCTGGATGAGGCGACTCAGGGACTGGATCACCGAGGCATCGCGGACTTCTACCGTCAGATCGACCGTGTCCGTCACACCCTCGGTTGCGGAGTCCTGATGGTCAGTCACGAGCTGCATGTGGTGATGCGCGCCTCGGACCGCGTCGTCTGTCTGCATGGGCACGTCTGCTGCCAGGGCACGCCCGAGCGTGTCATGGCCTCATCGGCCTACCAGGATCTGTTCGGACTCGACACCGCCGATGCCCTCGCCTTCTACCGCCATGACCATCGACACAGCCATCACCACAGCCACTCGGCACCGCCGATGGATGACAGCATCCCGCCACGTACTTCCACGACTCCCATTTCAGAGAGACTGCACTAATGCTCGACGCTTTCATGGACGACTTCATGGTCCGCGCCGCACTGGCGGGTATTGCCGTCGCGCTTGCAGCAGCACCCTTGGGCTGTTTCGTCGTCTGGCGACGCATGGCCTATTTCGGCGATGCCACGGCCCATGCCGCGATTCTCGGCGTAGCCCTGTCACTATTGATGTCCACCTCGATTCTGGTCGGCGTGCTCGCCGTCTCGCTGATCATGGCGACACTGGTGACCCTGCTCAGTGGACGTGGCTATGCCATGGACACCCTGCTTGGCGTCATGGCGCACTCCGCTCTCGCCTTCGGCCTGGTGGCCGTCTCCTTCCTGCCAGGCGTACGCATCGACCTGATGGCCTATCTGTTCGGTGACATTCTGGCAGTGAACAAGATGGATCTTGTCATCATCACCTCAGGTGGCCTGCTGGTCATCGGCCTCATACGCTGGCGCTGGTCAGCATTGCTCACCGCCACGCTCAACGAGGACCTGGCGCGAGCCAGCGGCATCAACCCACGACGCGAGCAGCTGGTGCTGACACTGTCGCTGGCCGTGGTAGTCGCGGTCGCCCTCAAGGTGGTCGGTGCGCTTCTGATCACCGCACTGCTGATCATTCCGGCGGCCACCGCGCGTCGCTTCTGCCATACCCCCGAACTCATGGCGATCACCGCAGCCATCATCGGCGGGATTTCCACCACCGGCGGCCTGCAGGCAGCCTACTGGCTGGATACCCCCACCGGCCCGACCATTGTGTGCCTCGCCACCCTGCTGTTTGCCCTGAGCACTGTCGCGACACGCATCTCACGCCTCGTTTCTCAGGCCAGCAGCGAAGCGCCTGCTCGTGGAAAGTAACAGCCTCCTCCCATCTTGATCAGCACGACGGTCGATCAGTACGAAGCCGATCAGGAGCGTAATAGACGCGCCACCAATGAAGACACCCCACTGATCGCGGATCAGCGGGGTGTCTTGGCGAATATCAGCAGATCAGGGTCTCAGGCGCCGCCACTCACTCCCAGGCGGGGAACGGGTCAGGCAGAGTACGCCAGGCTTCCTTGCCCGCCAGTAACGTGGCGTCATCGAGCAGACATTCATCCAGCGCCTTGCAGATGCGCACTTCATCCAGATTCTGACCGATGAAGACGAGCTCCTGACGCATGTCGCCGAACGGCTCCTGCCACTTTTCCCGGATCGACTCCAGGTACTCGGGGTCTTCTGGCCATTCGACCTCCGGCACTGCCCTCCAGAACATGCCGCCGAACCCATAGTGCGCGATGCCACCGGCCTGATTCCACTGCCCCGCGAACTGTGGACGCGTGGCCAGCCAGAAGAAGCCCTTGGAGCGCAGCAGCTTGCCACCGAACCAGTCACCGTGGAGCAGCTGATGGAATTTCTCGGGATGGAACGGCACACGGGCATGGTAAGAGAAGCTCGAGATGCCGTACTCCTCGGTCTCCGGCACGTGCTCGCCGCGCATCTCCTTCAACCAGCCCGGCGCCTGCTGCGCGCGATCGAAGCTAAAGCGGGCGGTATCCAGCACCTTTTCGAGTGGCACGGCGCCCTGCGTCATGGGCAGAATCTCGGCCTCCGGGTTGAGTGAACGCAGTACTGCGCTCAGCTCGTCCAGCTGCGAGGCATCGAGCAGGTCCGTCTTGCTGATCAACAGCACATCACTGAACTCGATCTGATCGACGAGCAGGTCGGCGACATTGCGTTCATCGTCTTCACCAAGGCTTTCCCCCGCTTCCGCCAGAGACTGCGCCTCGCGATACTGGGTGAGGAAGTTGGCGCCATCCACGACCGTAACCATGGTATCGAGACGCGCGACATCCGAGAGGCACTGACCATCCTCACCTTCAAAGGTAAAGGTCTCCGCCACCGGCAGTGGCTCGGAAATGCCGGTGGATTCGATTACCAGACAGTCGAAGCGGCCTTCCTCGGCCAGCCGGCGCACCTCGATGAGCAGGTCCTCGCGCAACGTGCAGCAGATGCAGCCATTGCTCATCTCCACCAGCTGTTCCTCGGCGCGATTGAGCGCCACCTCGCCGCCTGTGCCAGGTGCGCCACGCACCATGGCGGCGTCGATGTTGACCTCGCTCATGTCATTGACGATCACCGCGACTCGCCGCCCTTCACGGTTGGCCAGAATATGATTCAACAGTGTCGTCTTGCCGGCGCCCAGAAAACCGGACAGCACGGTCACTGGCAGGGGCTGCGGCAGGGAGTTCGATGGAGATATTCGGGGGGAAGTCATCAGGCTCTACCTCAATGGATTGGGTCATTGCCACGTCGTGCGCGCATGACGGCATCCTTGCCGGCCCAGGGTCAGGCTCAGGGTCAGGTGAGTGCCTGGACGTGGGTGACCTCTGGCTTCTCGATCATCAGATGCGACAAATGATACGTTATAACATAATTATTCGTCAGCCTTTTTCTGATGAACCGCCCTATCCCCTTGTCTCATCAGCATCAGAGAAAAAGAAGACGCCCCGCTGGCAAGCCGGCGGGGCGTAGAGTGTTGCAATCAGCAGTGCGTTTCTCGTCGCAAGGAATGTCAGGTGACGATCAGACCGCCATCATCACGGCAGAGGCCATCACTGCCCCGCCCACCAGACGAGACGCGATAGTGGGCACGCTCATCAGGCGCTGCCCCACTACACGGCCCAGCAACGCCAGGACCAGTGTCGCGGCCACGAAGCCCGCCATGTAAGCCATGGCACTGCCAGCTGCCGGCATTTCCAGCGCGTGGGCGAAGCCGTGGAAGGCCATGAAGCCGGCCACCATGACGGCACCTGCCAGGGTCGGCAGACGCAGCAGCAATGCCACCAGCGCACCGGACACCAGCACCGAGAGCAGGATGCCCTGCTCAGCGATCAGCGCATGCAGCGCCTGTCCACCGCTGAGAAGCGCAATACCGGCCCCCGCCAGCATGCCGATGGCCATCAGCAGCGGCGTGCAATGCGTCAAGATCCGCGACTGACGCGCGCTCCAGATGCCGATGGCCAGCATGGCCAGCAGGTGATCCAGCCCGGTGAAGGGATGCGTCAAACCGGCCATCAGTCCCTGGGCATCATGGCCCGGATGTGCAGAGGCCGATGTCGCCACCAGCAGCAGAGAAGTGGCCAGCAGTGCGGAGTGAGAACGTTTCATGTGTCATTCCTGAACAAGATGATGATGATTTCACCCGATCCCCGTCGTGCGTCGACTACCGGGTGACAATGGATCCTGAGCAAGCGGCAGAAAACGCTGCGCCGTCAGGCCTGTGCCGCCAGTTTTTGTGGGCGACGCTCCGGCAGCATGCCGCGATCCAGAATGAAGGTGATGATCTCTTCCAGGCCGACGCCGTCGTACAGGTTGGCGAACACGAAGGGCCGCTCGCCGCGCATCTTGCGCGAGTCACGGTCCATCACCTCAAGCGAGGCATGCACCTGCTCGGCGATGTCGATCTTGTTGATGATCAGAAGATCCGACTTGGTGATGCCCGGCCCACCCTTGCGTGGAATCTTGTCGCCTGCCGAGACGTCGATCACATAGAGGGTGAGGTCGGAAAGTTCGGGACTGAAGGTCGCGGACAGGTTGTCGCCCCCGGATTCCACCAGCACCAGCTCCATGTCCGGATGGCGCGCCTGGAGATCATCGATGGCCGCCAGATTCATCGAGGCGTCCTCGCGGATCGCGGTATGCGGACAGCCGCCGGTCTCGACGCCGAGAATGCGGTCCGCCTCCAGCGCTTCATGGCGCAGCAGGAAATCGGCATCTTCGCGGGTGTAGATGTCATTGGTGACCACCCCGATGTCGTAATGATCACGCAGGGCCAGACACAGCTGGCGCAACAGCGCCGTCTTGCCGGAGCCCACCGGCCCACCCACTCCTACGCGTAGACAATGCTTCATGACAGCTTCCTTTCTCGTGAGATATCAGACGTTCATGTCGGTCGGTTCAGGCACCGCCGCCCAGGGACTGGCAGCCTTGGCTCAGCTCCTGAACAGACGGGAATATTGTGTTTCGTGCTGTGCGGAAGCGAGGGCCAGCCCCGGCAATATCGGGCCAAGCTCAGCATCCGGGCGTTCAAGCGCCTGCGCGACCACCTCCACCACGCGGGGCCGCAGCTGCTCAGTCAGGCGCTGCGCGGCGGTATGCCCAAGCGGCATGGCCTTGCAGGCCACCGCCAGCTGGTTTTCCAGCCAGGCCCAGGCGAAGCCGATCAAGGTCTGACGCGGTGGTACGCCACGCTGATGCGCTACCCAGGCGAACACCGTGACGTAGCCCGGCGACTCGGGCATCAGCGCCGCTGGCGGTTCAAGTTCGAGGCTTCTGAGCAGACGCAGCAACGCCGCCCCGAGACGCGCATCCTCATCGCTGAGTTCGGCGGTTTCGCGCGTCGCCTTGAGCCAGCCATCCCACTCGTCGAGCGCCGCTGCATCCCCCTCGGCCCATGCCTGCTGCAGACGCACCAACAGTGGCAGCTCACAACGGCCGAGCCCGTCTTCCAGCACGCCGTCGATCCACTCGCCAAGCTCCTGCTCGTGAGTGACCCAGCCAAGCTCGAAGGCACTTTCCAGCCCCTGGGACCAGGCAAAGGCGCCAATGGGCAAGGCCGGACTCACCAGCTGCAACAGCCCCAGCAGTGCAAGGTCCTCCTGAGCCGGCAGGCCCACCATGGCATCAGTGCTCATGCGTGTGTTCATGGGCGTGGCTATGAGAATGACCGTGGCTGTGCTCATGGTCATGATCATGACCGTGTGAGTGGCCGTGGCCATGACCGTGTGAATGACCGTGAGAATGAGCATGCCCCTGCCCCACCTGGGCATAGGCACCTGGCTCAGGGTCAAAGGGCGCCTCGTGATGGGTGAGAGTCGCGCCCAGACGCTCGGCCAGTTCTTCCAGCACGTGATCCGGCGGGAAGCGCACCCAGCCGGTCTGGATCGCGGCTCCGGTCTGGGCTTCAGCGTCCTGCATGCCGATCGCGAGCTGCACATGACGATTGCCCAAGTGATAGCAGAGCGCGGCCATCGGACGCCCGGCGGCGATGTGGGCAGTCACTACCGGCTCATCTGCGGCGCGGATGCGGATCACCTCACCATCGCGTGAAGCCAGGCGGTCACCGTCACGCAGCACCGGTCCGCGATCCAGAAACAGACCGACCTCGCGCCCGCCGTCGGTGGTGGCACGCAGCCGCCCACGGATTCGCAGCTCCAGCGGCAGAGTCAAGGTATCCAGAGGCTCCGCCTCGGTGTGAGCGCTCGCTGGGTCGCCTGAGCCACTGGCGTCTGGCAGGCGATGTATCAGTTCCATCATGGCGTCAATCTCGAATAGGGAATCAGAACAGGCTCTAGAAACAGGCCCTCAGAACCGGTCTTCAGAACAGGTGATAGCGCTGGGCCAGGGGCAACTCGGTGGCAGGCTCACAGGTCAGAAGCTCACCGTCGGCGAAGACTTCGTAGGTTTCGGGGTCGACCTTGAGCTCCGGGCAGGCATCGTTGAGCTTCATGTCACACTTGCGCACCTGGCGTACGTCGCGGCAGGCAGACAATGGGCTGTCGAGTCCGAGTGCCTCGCCGACACCGGCCTTGAGTGCCGCCTGGGAGACGAAGGTCAGGCGCGTGGCGCTGGCTGCCTTGCCGAAGGCGCCGAACATCGGGCGGTAATGCACTGGCTGCGGCGTGGGAATCGAGGCATTCGGGTCGCCCATCGGCGCGGCGGCGATCATGCCGCCCTTGAGAATGCAGGCCGGTTTGACGCCGAAGAACGCCGGTGACCACAGCACCAGATCCGCCAGCTTGCCGACCTCGATGGAGCCGACCTCATGGGCGATACCGTGGGTAATGGCCGAGTTGATGGTGTACTTGGCGATATAGCGGCGGGCGCGGAAGTTGTCGGTGCCGCGCTCGGCATCCTCCGCCAGCAGGCCGCGTTGCTCGCGCATCTTGTGTGCGGTCTGCCAGGTGCGGCAGATCACCTCGCCCACACGGCCCATCGCCTGGGAATCCGAGGACATCATCGAGATGACACCCAGGTCATGCAGGATATCCTCGGCGGCGATGGTCTCGCGGCGAATGCGCGAATCGGCGAAGGCCACATCCTCGGGGATGCTCGGGTCCAGGTGGTGGCAGACCATCAGCATGTCGAGATGCTCATCCACCGTATTGATGGTGTAGGGGCGCGTCGGGTTGGTGGAGGACGGCAACACATTGGGCCGCGAACAGGCAGTGATGATGTCCGGCGCATGGCCGCCACCGGCACCTTCGGTGTGGAAGGTGTGGATGCAACGGTCCTTGAAGGCCGCCAGCGTATCCTCGACGAAGCCTGATTCATTCAGGGTGTCGGTATGGATCGCCACCTGCACGTCGTAGGCGTCTGCCACCGTGAGACAGTTGTCGATGGAGGCTGGCGACGTGCCCCAGTCCTCATGCAGCTTGAGGCCGATCACGCCAGCCTCGATCTGCTGCTCCAGCCCCTCGGGCAACGAGGCATTGCCCTTGCCGAGAAAGCCGATGTTCATCGGCAGGCTGTCCACCGCCTGCAGCATCTTGCCGATGTGCCAGGGCCCCGGCGTACAGGTGGTGGCATTGGTACCGGTGGCCGGCCCCGTCCCACCGCCGAGCATGGTGGTGATGCCGCTCATCAGCGCCTCTTCCACCTGCTGAGGGCAGATGAAGTGGATGTGCGGGTCGACGCCACCGGCGGTGAGAACCTTGCCCTCGCCGGCGATGATCTCGGTGCCCGGGCCAATCACGATATCCACGTCAGGCTGGGTGTCGGGATTGCCGGCCTTGCCAATGGCTGCAATGCGCCCGGCCTTGAGACCGACATCCGCCTTGACGATACCCCACCAGTCCAGAATCAGCGCATTGGTGATCACGGTATCCATCACGCTCTCATCAGCGCGCTGGCTCTGGCCCATGCCATCGCGGATCACCTTGCCACCGCCGAACTTCACCTCTTCGCCATAGTGGGTGAAGTCCTTTTCCACCTCGATCCACAGTGCCGTGTCGCCCAGACGTACGCGGTCCCCGGTGGTCGGGCCGTACATGTCGGCATAGGCCTGTCGCGTTATCTTCATGGGTTGCCTCTTGCTCCCTGAGCCGCAGTCTTTGAATGAGCTCCAAGGTAAATGCCTGTCGGTGCCATTGCCTGACGCCTTGGCGGAAAGGTTGTCACTCGCTCAGCGCTCGACACTGCCGTCATCCTTGAGCTGTCCCATCACCTCGCCACGGAAGCCATGGATGTGGCGACTGCCGGCGAAGGGAATCAGCGTGACGTCACGCGTCTGCCCGGGCTCGAAGCGAATCGCCGTTCCGGCGGCGATGTCCAGGCGCTGTCCGAGGGCGGCCTCGCGATCGAACACCAGCGCCGGATTGGCCTCGGCAAAGTGATAGTGCGAGCCGATCTGGATCGGTCGGTCGCCGGTATTGCCGACCGAGAGCGTGGTGCGCAGGCGGTCCTCGCAGAGAGAGATCTCGCCGTCCGCCACCTGATATTCACCGGGAATCATCATTGCTCACCTCACACGATGGGGTTGTGAACGGTCACCAGCTTGGTGCCATCCGGGAAGGTCGCCTCTACCTGCACTTCGGGAATCATCTCGGCGATGCCTTCCATCACGTCATCACGGGTCAGCACCTCTGCCCCGCGTCCCATCAGCTCAGCCACACTCAATCCTTCGCGTGCGCCTTCCAGGATCTCGGCGCTGATCAAGGCGATGGATTCCGGATAGTTGAGCTTGAGGCCCTTGGCCTTGCGGCGCTCGGCCAGCAGTGCTGCGGTAAACAGCAACAGCTTGTCCTTGTCTCTTGGCGTCAGTTCCATGTCGTGGCTCTTGTGGTTGTCATTGCGTGGGGGTCTTCAAGATCAGGTCAGCCAGATACGTGGCACCTGTGCCTCAAGCCCCGTCATCAGTGGGCGCAGGATCCGCCATGCCTGCTGGCACAGTGCCCAGGCCTCGTTGCGTTCATGCCCCAGATAGCGCAGCAGCAGCACGCCTTCGCGACGCGTCACCGCCCAGCGTGGGGAGGCAGGCATCGCCTCACGCAGCGCCTCGATGGCCGCCGCCTCATCTGCAAGCCCGACCGCCCACAGCGTGGCCTGGACACTGCATCCGCCCTGCCCCCAGCGTCCCGTGAAGCGCGGATGCAGCGGGTCCAGTGACTGGCGCTCGATCCACATTGGCTTGCCGTCACGCGTCAGGCGAAAGCGTTGTTCCAGATGGCCGCTGACGAAGGGCAGCTCACCGATCGGGCGGCCGAGTGCCAGCACCTCCCAACCCAGACAACGGGCATTGCCCACAAGCTCGAGGGTGGTGGTCTGCTCGCCGCGCGAGCCATTGAAGGCCAGCGTTTCCTGAGGCAGCCATTCCAGAGTGGCGCCGTCGGCGACCTTGAGATGGGTGTGCTGGCCCCAGGCCACGCCGTTGCGATCCGCCTTGTAGAGCTTGGCGGCCGCCGGCGTGGTCAACAGCACCTGCGCGCCTTCCTCGACCTCTGCCGTGATATGCAGCGCATCACCACTGACCAGCCCGCCGGGGGGATGCAGCAGATAGACATGGCAGCAGCCGTGGCGGCCTTCCGGATAGAACGGCCGCTGCACGCGCAGAGGGCCGTAATGACGACGACGCGTCAGTCGCGTGATGGGGCCTGCGCCATCGCGGGTGTCGGTCTCGAAGCGCAGCGCCAGCGACGCCTGCCACTGACGCTGATCATCGAAGCGATGGCCGGAGGCGACATCCGTCGCGCCGTCTGCGGAAATCATGCGCTGGATCGTCATACGGTCAGGTGCTGCTTGATCAATTCATCGGACAGCGCCGCGATCTCGCCTTCGGCCATCTGCCGGCCGCGATCCATGATCACGAAGCGATCGGCGTACTTGCGCGCAAAGGGCAGCTTCTGCTCGACCAGCAATACCGTCAGACCGTCTTCCTTGATCAGGCGGCGGATGACCTCGCCTATCTGGGCGACGATATTGGGCTGGATGCCTTCGCCGGGCTCATCGAGAATCAGCAGGCGTGGTTCGATCACCAGCGCGCGGCCGATGGCGAGCTGTTGCTGCTGGCCGCCGGACAGGTCGCCCCCGCGCCGGTGACGCATTTCCTTGAGCACGGGAAACAGCTCATAGATGCGCTCGGGAATCTGACGCAGGCCATCACGGCGCACGGCAAGCCCGGTGCGCAGATTCTCTTCCACCGTCATCATCGGGAAGATCTGCCGTCCCTGGGGGACATAGCCGACTCCCAGGCGGGCGCGCTCCTCGAGCTTGCGCCGCGTCAGGTCCAGCGGCTCATTGCGACTGGAGCCGCTACCACTGGCATCGCCATCGGCGCGGTACAGGAGCTTGCCGTCACGGACGCTCTCCTCGCCCATGATGCATTTCATCAGCGTGGTCTTGCCGACGCCGTTGCGGCCCATCACGCAGGTGCATTGCCCAACGGGAATCTCCAGCGTCAGATCCCACAGCGTGTGGCTTTCCCCGTAGAACTGGTTGAGCGTGTCGATGGTCAGCAGCGGCGGCTCGCCGCCTGACATCAGGGCATTGGTGTTCAGCGCTTGCGTCATCCGTCACTCTCTCCCAGGTAGACCTCGACGACTTTCGGGTCGCTCGATACCGCATCCATACTGCCTTCCGCCAATACAGCGCCCTGATGCAACACCGTGACCTTGCGCGCGATGGAGCGCACGAAGCCCATGTCGTGCTCGACCACCACCACCGACTGGCGTCCCGCCAGGCTGGTCAGCAGCTCCGCGGTGCGCTCCATCTCCTGCTCGGTCATGCCGGCCACCGGCTCATCGACCAGTAGCAGCCGAGGTTTCTGCATCAACAGCATGCCGATCTCCAGCCACTGCTTCTGGCCGTGGGACAGGATGCCGGCCTCGCGCGCATGCCATTCCTTGAGATGAATCGTCTGCAGCACTTCCTCGATCCGAGCCCGAGTCTCGCCGGTCATGCGTGCGGTCAGGGTCGGGAAGATGCGCTTGTCAGTGGCCATCGCGAGTTCGAGATTCTCGAACACGCTGAGCGCCTCGAAGACGGTGGGCTTCTGGAACTTGCGCCCGATGCCCAGGGTGGCGATCTCGGGCTCACTCATGTGCAGCAGATCGTGGCGGCTGCCGAACCATACCGAGCCACTGTCGGGGCGCGTCTTGCCGGTGATGATGTCCATCATCGTGGTCTTGCCCGCGCCGTTGGGGCCGATGATGCAGCGCAGCTCACCATCGTCGATGGTCAGGTTGAGATCATTGATCGCCTTGAAGCCATCGAAGCTGACACTGACATCCTCCAGATAGAGGATCGGCCCGTGGGTCACATCCACCGGCGAGATGCGCGGGGTCAGGAAGTCGAACACGCGGTCACGCGTGGCCATTTCTTTCAACAGGCTCATGCGGTGGCCTCCTCGATGGAACGGGAACCGGATGCCGATTCGGTCTTGTCCGCGGACGCCTGCGAGCGCCTGCCCCAGCCACCCTGGGCGAAGAGTCCGGCGATGCCCTTGGGCAACAGCACGGTGACCAGCACGAACAGTCCGCCGAGAGCGAACAGCCAGGCGTCCGGCATGATGCCGGTGAACACCGTCTTGGCGTAATTGACGATCAGCGCGCCCAGCACGGCGCCGTAGAGCGTCGCGCGGCCACCGAGCGCCACCCACACCACCACCTCGATGGAGAACAGTGGCGAGAACTCGCCGGGGTTGATGATGCCGACCTGCGGCACATACAGCGCTCCCGCCACTCCGGCCAGCATCGCCGAGACCACGAAGATGAACAGCTGGACACGTTCGACGCGGTAACCCAGAAAGCGCGTGCGCGCCTCGGCATCGCGACAGGCGATACTCAGACGCCCCAGCTTGGAGCCGACGATGCCACGACACAGTAGATAGCCGAGCCCCAGCGCCACGCCACTGGCGATGAACAGCGCGATGCGCACCGCATCCGTACGCAGGTCGAAGCCGAGAATGTCCTTGAAGTCGGTCAGCCCGTTGTTGCCACCGAAGCCCATCTCGTTGCGGAAGAACGCCAGCATCAAGGCGAAGGTCAGCGCCTGGGTGATGATCGAGAGGTAGACACCGGTGACGCGGGAGCGGAAGGCCAAAAAGCCGAACACCAGCGCCAGCAGCCCCGGGGCCAACAGCACCATCAGGAAGGCGAAGCCGGGCATGTCGAAGCCCTGCCAGAACCACGGCAGCTCCTGCCAGTTGAGGAAGACCATGAAGTCTGGCAGTTCCGGATTGCCATAGACGCCGCGGTCACCGATCTCACGCATCAGGTACATGCCCATGGCGTAACCGCCCAGCGCGAAGAAGGCACCGTGGCCCAGGCTGAGAATGCCCAGATAGCCCCAGACGAGGTCCACCGCCACCGCCAGCAGCGCATAGCACAGGTACTTGCCCAGCAGGGTGACGGTGAAGGTGCTGACATGCAGCGGATGCCCCTCGGGCAGCAGCACATGCAGCAATGTGATCGCGAGCACCGACAGCGTCAGCACCGCGAGAAAGATCTGGGTGGAGCGCTCCGTGAAGGGGCGCGCCAGCCAGGAACGTGAATCAGGCATGGATCAACCCTCCGCGGCGCGGCCCTTCTGCGGGAAGAGTCCCCGCGGGCGCTTTTGAATGAACAGGATGATGAAGACCAGCACCACGATCTTGGCGAGAACCGCTCCCGCCCAGGGCTCGAGAAACTGATTGAGCAGCCCCAGCGACATGCCGGCCACCAGCGTGCCCCACAGATTGCCGACCCCGCCGAACACCACGACCATGAAGGAATCGATGATGTAGTTCTGGCCTAGGTTCGGCCCGACGTTGGTGATCTGGGAGAGCGCGACACCGGCAAGGCCAGCCACGCCGGAGCCGAGCGCGAAGGTCATGATGTCGACGCGGGTCGCCTTGATGCCCATCGAGCGCGCCATGGCACGGTTCTGGGTCACCGCACGGACTTCAAGACCGAGCCGGGTGCGGCGCATGATCAGCATCAGAGCAGCGAACACGAACAGCGCGAAGCCGATGATGTAGAGGCGATTGAGCGTCAGTGACAGCGCCTCGTTGATCATCAGTGAGCCACTCATCCACTCCGGCGTGACCACGATGCGATTCAGGGGCGAGATGGTGGTACGCACCAGCTGCTGCAGGATCAGGCTGATGCCGAAGGTGGCCAGCAAGGTCTCAAGCGGACGCCCCTTGAGGTGCTGGATGACGCTGCGCTCGATGATCACCCCCACCGCCGCCGCGACCAGAAAGCCCGCCGGAATCGACAGCAGCAGCGCCAGCCCCGGCTGCCCCGGCAATAGCTGCTGCATGCCCCAGGTGGTGTAGGCACCCAGCATGATCAGTTCACCATGCGCCATGTTGATCACGCCCATGACACCGAAGGTGATGGCAAGGCCGATGGCGGCCAGTACCAGTACCGAACCCAGCGAGAGGCCGAAGTAGAGCGTCTCGAGCCCGCTATTGAGCTGAAGCTTCTGCTCGATACCGGCCAGCGCCACCTTGGCGGCCTGAGCCAGCTTCGGATCATCACTCACCGCGGCGCCATTGATGGCGGCGATCGCGGCGGCGTTCAGGCTGCCGGACAGAGTCTCCAGCGCCGCGGGGTCGCCAGTGGCTTCCAGCTGCTGGATGGCGAGGGCTTCCTTGAGCGTGGCGCGGATAGCGTCATCACCCTCCTGCTCGATCAGGCTCGGCAACCGCTCGGCCATGGCCTCATCGACACTGCCGCGCAAACCGCGCGCCGCCGCGAGTCTGATCTCGGCATCCGGGGAAGACAGGTCGATCATCGAGAGCACGCCATCGATATGCCCACGCAGCGAGTTGTTGCTGCGCAGGGTCTTGAGTTCGCGGCGCGAGACCTTGCCCGCCGATTCTCCCGACAGGGCGTCGGAAACGGCCCACTCACGGCCGCGATTGTTGTCGATGATCAAGAAGCGCTCGGCGTCCTTGAGGCGAGCCAGCTTGCTGGCGGAAAAGGCTTCCAGCCAGCCACGTGCACGCGCATCGCCGCTCATGGCGATCTCATCGATCACGGCCGGCTTGGCCGGGTTGCGTGCCTCGGCAAGCTGGGTCAACAGGGATTGGGCAGCGCCGTCAGACAGGCGCGCAGACTGCCCAGTCGCGGACTCGGACTGGGCAGCGACAAACAGGGGGAATGAAAGAAGACAGACCAGCAGCATCCACTGCCAGTACCAGCGGAACATCGTTGCAACGGAGATAGACATCAAGAAGGCCATCCATGGTGAACGCACAAAGGCGTCATCAGTCTCCAAAGGCATCGTGGCTTTGGAGACTGACACTCAACGAGGCGGCAAGCAGGTGAGCCAGCACACCGCCTCGCTCTCAGAACGTGCTACGCATCATTGCGCCGCAACGCTCTGTTGAGCCCCACAGGAATGGGTCACGACATTGTAGTTGCCGCATTCCATCGGCTTGCGCCAGTCACTGATCAGGTCCCTGGAACCTTCCAGATAGTCCGACCAGGCATCGCCTGCCACGGTGGACGGGGTCTGCCAGACGACGGAGAACTGGCCGTTGTCCTGGATCTCTCCGATCAGCACCGGCTTGGTGATGTGATGGTTGGGCATCATGGTGGCGTAGCCGTCGGTCAGGTTGGGAACGGATACGCCGATGATGGCGTCCTTGACCGCGTCGACCTCGACACTGCCCGCCTTGCGAGCGGCTTCCATCCACATGTTGAAGCCGATGTAGTGGGCTTCCATCGGGTCGTTGGTGACCGCATCTTCCTTGCCGGTGTAATCGATCCACTCATCGATGAAGTCGTAGTTGGTGTCGCTGTCCACGCTCATGAAGTAGTTCCAGGCGGCCAGGTGGCCGACCAGCGGCGCAGTATCGATGCCCGAGAGTTCCTGCTCGCCCACCGAGAAGGCCACCACCGGGATGTCCTCGGCATTGATGCCCTGGTTGGCCAGCTCACGATAGAACGGCACGTTGGCATCGCCATTGATGGTGGACACCACGGCCGTCTTCTTGCCGGCACTGCCGAAGGACTTGATGTCCGAGACGATGGACTGCCAGTTGGAATGGCCGAAGGGGGTGTAATTGACCATTACATCCTCGTCCGCCACGCCCTTCGACTTGAGGTAGGCCGCCAGGATCTTGTTGGTGGTTCGCGGATAGACATAATCCGTGCCCGCCAGCACCCAGCGCTCCACGCCCACGTCGTTCATCAGATAATCCACTGCCGGAATTGCCTGCTGATTGGGCGCCGCTCCTGTGTAGAAGACGTTCTCCGAGGACTCCTCGCCCTCATACTGCACCGGATAGAACAGCAGGCCGTTGAGCTCCTCGACCACCGGCAGCACCGACTTGCGCGAGACAGACGTCCAGTTGCCGAAGATTACGTCGACCTTGTCCTGCGCCAACAGCTCACGCGCCTTCTCGGCGAACAGCGGCCAGTTGGAAGCCGGATCGACCACGACAGGCTCCAGCTTGCGTCCCAGCAGCCCGCCGTTCTCGTTCTGCTTCTCGATCAGCATCAACATGGTGTCTTTCAGTGTCGATTCACTGATCGCCATGGTGCCGGACAGTGAATGCAGGATGCCGACCTTGATCGGCCCTTCTTCCGCCTGGGCGACATTGGCCAGCGAGAAACCGACACAGGCGGATAGCATTGCGGCAGCGATTTTCTTGTTCACGACATTCCCTCGTGTCTTGTTGTACTTGTTATCCCTCTTCATGTAGTGCAATCGATATGCCAATCAATGCCATAGCACCGACCTGCTTAGTACATTCCACTGCTGTCACTACTTTTCGTTAGATAACCAAACACTCCGTGCGCACCAAGAAAGCGCATGACAAAACAGCTTCTTTTAAGCGCGCACCAATTTGGTGAGCTTTCACGATTTTCGTAGTCTTTGCTCTGCTACATAGCGAGTTGAAAGACTTTTTTCTTTTTCTTTTGTCGCTTACTGGTGCATTCCTAGCTAGCGACATATTGATCACAGGCGATAAGTCATGCTGAGGATACTCCCCGCATCTGCATGTCTCGCTCTCCTCTGAGAATAGCGGCACCGGTTATATAGACTGGAGAATTGCGGCCATCGGGGCGCTGAAGATCGCCTTCCCAGATTCAAGAAGCTCGATAGCGTACGAGTTGACTGCGAGCGACTCCGCAGGGCAAGAGGCGTCAGCGAACTGGCGTCAGATACTGTCTGCTAATCGAGGTACTTCATGATTTCTCCACTGCCATGCATCCATTCACTCTTCGGAGTAAAGCAAACACTCTCTACGTTTCTTCCTCCCTTCGACTCAGTTACATCACAAGGAGGAAGTCATGTCGCATAAGGAAAAGGCCAGAGGCCTGCCAACGGATATGTCGTCATGGTCCGGCACGGAAGAGAGCCATGCGCTGACGGGGGACATGGAATTGTCACGCGCTGCCAGGCGCTTGCTGTCCGACAGCATGGCCAAGAACACGATTCTGGCATTCCGTTCAGATATTCGAGGCTTCCTGAAAGCCGGCTACTCACTCCCCGCCACTGCCCAGCAAATTGCCAATTATCTGGCTGAGCAGCATATCAAAGGCCGCAAGCCTGCCACGATTTCCCGCCATGCCAGCTCGCTGGGCACCTGGCATGTTTATATGCAGCTGCCCTCTCCTACTCTGAGCCTGGAAGTGAAAGGCGTTTTGAAGGGAATTCATCGCAAGAGTGATGGGCGGCAACGCCAGGCGCCCGCATTGCGACTGAATCATTTACAACAGCTGCTGAATGCTCTGGACCTCAAGTCACCGCGGGATTTACGTAATGCCAGCATGTTCTGTCTGTGTTTCTACGGAGCTTTTCGCTCCAGCGAGGTGGTCGCACTCTACAGGGAGGATATCGAGTGGCGTGATGGCGGAATCGTGATCACGTTGCGCCACAGTAAAACCAATCAAAGCGGACGGATCGAGCAGAAGACGCTTCCCCGTAACCCTGCGGGCGGTCGTTGCTGTCCGGTCAGTCTGCTGGAAGCCTGGTTGGAGTGGAGCGGTATTCAGCGAGGTGCCTTATATCGATCCATTGATCAGGGAGGCAGGCTGGGAGCCGGCAGAATGCATCCCGTGACCTTCAGCAACCTTCTCAAACAGGCGCTCATACGGGCGGGACTAGTAGAGGAAGGCTTCACGACCCACAGCTTCCGTGCTGGCTTCATTACCGAAGCACATCTCCGCGGGAAGAGCGACCAGCAGATAAAGCGCATCAGCGGACACCGGGACCAGAAAACCTTCGAGCGCTACATTCGCATGGCCGATGACATGCATGACCCGGGAAATGACATCTTCTGATAGCTCAATCTCTGAAGAACGCTGCCAAGGATGGCAGCACTTCCATGGATACCAATGAGATGATATTTGTCCTACTATAAGGATTAGATAATCAACAAGACGCCAGGGAGGGATCATGACCGATACCTACGCCCCACTACCTGAGGCAGAGTTTGTCATCTCAGGCAAGTTGCGGAATCGTCCACGACGCTCTATTGGCGATCTTATCTACCTTCCGCCCCCACGCAAAGGCATGACCACATCTGACAAGCGTGTGCTGCTCCGGCACCTCCCCATCGTGCTAGTCAGTGCTCAGGGCCATGCCGAGCTGCTTAACAATGGGATGCTCTTGCGTCAACTCAGTGGGCTGTCTCTCGAGAACTTCCATTCTCTCCAGGTGTTCGAGGTAGACCGTCAAAATCTCACGCATGAGGAGTTGGAAGTGTTGCGCTACCTGTCAGAGATACTGCCCCAGGAGCTCTTCAATACCTCACACGTGATGGATGCCCGAGCTTTCATCAAGCAGCTCAATGAAAAGCCTGGTCTGGAAGAAAAACTGGCTCGCATCGTATTCGGGTTATCGAAACCCACCTTGGATATCAAGAGTCTCATGATCTTGACACAAGGACGCTGGGCCAAGAGCACGCTGCAACGCGCTCATAGTCCGAAAGGACAGCTGAGCCCCGACGATGACAAACCTATAGTGTCTGAGCCGCCCTCTAGCACTATGAAAGGAGAGATCGAGGCACAGAAGGTGATACCAACCTCAGCGCCCGTCACTCTCTCAGCGTCCAAGCCGACGACACCGCCCCGATGGCAAAAAGCGCTGGGCACACCCCCAGACACAGCGATACCCGCCCCCTCTCCGACTCGCAAGTCTCATGTGACCAGCCAAAGTAATGGCGACCTGTTTGACGACCTGCAGGACGACACCGGGAACCCCTCCTCATGATGGATGAGGCACCCGAGAGCAAGACGTGTCTCCCCGAGACAATACTTCGCCAATGGGCTGATCATCTGGGCGACCGAGTATTGTCAGCCCCTGAGGAACAGCGCTTGTGGCCGTTTCTTCAGTGTAACCTCCCCCCCTGTAGCCAAGCGGATCTCTGGATATCCGCCAATGTTCAGGCTATGGATGACAATGATCCTTCATTGCTAGACCTCATCAGCAAACTTCTGAGACTGCTCCCACTTGCACCGGGCCCTTTACAGGCGATTCGTCAGAGCCACCCCCTGCATAGTCTCTTGACCTTTCCCGACAAATTCGCTCCCTCCATGGTACGAGCAGACATCGCAAACCAGGCGATACAGATAGCACGCCACAGCACGGCTTCAACACCCCACCCAAAATTCTTGCCAAGCAATGGCGAGCAGCCCCCCATTGAGCACAATCGCCGATTAATTCGTCTCGCTTTGCGCGACATGGCGGGTTACCACTCAGGCCCTCTTGTCGATCCCAGTATCTATTACCAACATCTGTCGACGTTACGCACCGCATTGAGGCACATGTTGCCACGTTGGCAGCACCCGATCGTATGGCATCATTCTGCCTGTCTCTCGTTGCTCAGTGCCTGGAAAAGCATGCCTTGGCTGGCGAATGATAAGCCGAAGCTTTATCACCGCTTTAATCAAGCCTATGAACTGCTCTCCGGCAATCCAGCCCTTGGCACTCGACGCGCGCGCTACACGAAACGAAGCCCGCAACGCTCCGTATTTTTTCAAGACACTTTCAAGCACAACTTCTCGCCTGTTGCCTTCAGTCCTGAACTATCTGAGACACTCGATGCACCACTGCGCCCGGACGGGGATGAGGAGGAGGACGCCAGCCTCGAACGAGACAGCGTCTCACACCAACAAGAAGAGGAGACGCCCTTCCATCACAAGGGAGACAGCCTGCTGACACCGGAAGATTGCAGAGTAATCGCTCGCAAGCGTCAGCAAACCTCTATCGCGCAGAGCCTGGGGAGTCTGTCGAATTTCGCCACGACTCAGGGGCAGCTCCGCAGGATACTGGCTTTACCTCTGCCGCCTGATGCCAAACTGCTAGTGCAGCTTGTACTTGCAACAGGTATTGCCCCAGTTCGTCTCAGCCAGATGCGTGTGGCGGATGTAGCGCAGGAGGCGCTGCTCCGCACTACGGGAGTATCGCGTGGCCAACCGCTGCAGTGGGTTGCTGAAAGCAGCACACTCTACGTCCCCGTCATTCATGCACCCTCAGGAAGTCCACCACTCTCTCTACGACTACCGGACACACTCGCGGCATCACTGAATCAATTGAGTGAAGCGACAACTCAGCCTCTGATAAAGACTTTGACACTGCTCAACCGTCGGCTGGTGCAACACATGGAATTGGACACTGGCACCACCCCCACGGCTCAGCGCATTGTCAGAGCCGCGCGGCATCATATTCTCAACATGGCGAAGACGGATACCGAAGCGGAGTGGCTTTACGGGGAACTCAGCTTGAAAACAGCAGCGCCTGCCGCTTACCGAAAGATGCCCATGCGTGAGCTACAGCGCCTCATGGACGCATCGCTTGAATGGTGGAGAATCGCAACACCGAAGAAAGCGATTGCGCTTCCCAAGGAGGCGAAAGCCACCACGGCCTTGGGCTCGAGCGTGGCACTGACGCTCAATACGGCCAGAGAGGCACTGAAAGGCTTGTATGACCTGGTGCAAGCTAGCCTTTCTGACTTCTCCAAAGCCGCCCGTACGCAAAGTCATTCGCAAGATGTCTGCTCGGCCTTGATCGAGCTCAATAGCGCCCTTTGCTGCTACACGCTCCTGGGCGTTCAGCTGACAGCAGGACTACGCCCTATCGGCCCCACTACGCGAATGTCTCGGCGAGGGCGCCTACTTTGGGTCGCTGACAAGGATTCGGGCCACTACAGAGAAAGCCGGGTAATCCCGCTACCTCTCCCGGTTTGCCAGAACCTCGATACCCTAAAGACGTGGCAGACCGCCTGGCGTGAACACTGGCCACGAAAAGGAAAGACTTGGCTGTCATGGCCTGAAGACGAAGAGACACTGGCCATGTGGTGGTCAAGACGCCGGGCAAGCTTCAATCTGACCGCAAAACCTTTTCAGCAGATCTACATGCGAGATTGGATCAGCGCACGCCATCAGGCACCACAGCTGGCCACATCATCACGCAGGGCACTCGATACCCTGCTGGCACTGCCCGATAATGCGCCACGTCATTTCGTCGCCCAGACACTTGACGGTCGAATGGAAGCGAACACGCTGGACATGCTGCTGGGCCATGTCAAACGCGGCCAACAACGCCACGCCCCCTATGCCAGCAACCTCTGCCTACCGCCCGAGATGCAACGCCTCTTGGGGGGCTTGTCCAATGAGTTGAGGATAAGGGTGCTACCCCTCAAGGATTTGCCATGAGCGGAGACTGGGTATTTTTCATTGCGCCTCACAAAGAGGCTCCAGTAACCCGATTACTGACCAGACCCAATCCTGACCTGCACCTCAAGTTCATGAAAACCCACCACATGCAGGAGCTCTGGCGGCGATGGGAGGAGCGCCGACTTGATCGAGTCAAAGGCAGGCAACGCCAGCAAAGCCTGCACCTTGTGTATTGGCTCGAGCGCCACGCCAAGCGCCAACCCGCCAACGATGTACCACCAGAGGCCGGAAGCATTACTCTCGCACTCAATCACACTCACGCCGAGGCCATGGTCAAGGAACTGATACGGTGGAGAAGCGAGCATCATCGTCGTCCGATAGGGCGTCGCGAAGCCTACGTCGTCATCGGCCGCTTTCTGGAGGAGGTCAATCAGAGCCCGGGAGTCTTGGCAATGCTGCCGCAGTGGCCCACGCTAGCCCGTCGCAAAAGCGTGCTGCCTATGGATGCAAAGGCATTGGCCAACACCACCAGGGTCTTGCCGATCATCCGCGAGCTACGTCATTCAGGCACTGCCTTTCCCCTGCTGCACGCTGCCGTAGAGCTCGGTGTCCGTGCAGGGCTAGGACAACAGGTCATTCTGGTCACATTGGGCTGCCTCACGCGCCGTCACTTCGAGAGAGATCGAAATATCCCCAATGAGTGGGTCTGGATCCCTGCTCACTCGACCCCACCACGGATCATGTCGTCTCACCTAACGGCCTACCGTCTGCCATTGGAGTCGACATTGGCGACAGCACTCAAGACATTGAGAGCCAAGAAACCTGCCTCCTCCAAGGACGAATGGTTGCTGGCCGAGAAGCAGGAAGACGAACATCTCTCGATTACCGAGCGGATTCGCATCATCAAGGAGCGCATGAGGCAGGAGCTGGCGTCCCTGGTCAAAATACTGCCCCTGACGATCGAGGAACGCCGGACAATAAAATTGACTACCTTGTTGAGCGCATTGCCTCATGCCGCAGTCCTGGGGGGATTGCCCGGCTGCTGGGTCAGTCAGTTCAGTCGCTATCCGATTCCCTACAGCAGCGCCCATGGGCTTTATGAGCCCCACTCCTACTTCGCTCGGCTCGAGGCTCCACCGGCCAGTACGGTCATGGAGGCTTATTCCGACAACCACCAGCATGGGCCTGTCGCGAATGACGACACGATGAGCGCCATGGATCTTTTCGCAACCAGGGCGTCAGAAACGAACGCTTTATCCCATTCAACCGTGCTGACACAACCTCCGGGGCAGCGCCTGATTACCCAAGCTACCTGGCCGATCGACTGGCTTCCGTCGGCAAGACGCATCATCAAGCAATGGATCGGTGTCATTTCCTCTGACCATCTTCGCAAGACAAGTGACGAGAGGGTCAAGAAGCGCCTGGAGTCTCTGCTGCTCGAGACAAGCAGACGTCTCACCAGACTCATGGGCATCCGCCACAGCTACCCGGCCATGGTGCTCTATTGGCTCCATGACCTGCGCGTGACTCGCATGCTACGCGTCAGTTCACTGCACACCTACCTGTCTCGCAGCCTGCCGATGGCGATGGCGGACTACGCCTTGTCAATCGATATCAACGAATGGGACAACGACAGTGCTCAGGAAATGTGCTGGTGTGTGCCCCACGATATGGGCTGGTCTGTCAGTACGACACAGAGCTTTCTTGGCAATATGGGGCAGCTCATCCGCTTCATGCACAGTATGGGAGTACTACTGGACGTCGAGCCGCCGGTATCAGGTAACAGTAAAACCCCCAGCGCCAAGCGAATTCATTTTGCCACCCTGAGACAAATGGAAAAGGTACGGGATCATCTTCTCGCCAAGCCCGATGAAACGCCTGACGCCACCATGCAATGGCTCAGCATCGCATTGGGCTTCCACGGGGGTATGCGCGCCAGCGAGGTCTGTGCTCTGACGCTACGAGACATTCGCATCGAATGTCCTCAGGGGACATTCTCGCTCGAGCACTGGTTGGAGGATCAATTCCCGGCCGGCCACTCACCGGCGCTATCTGATACAGAGTTCTCGCCCCCTCCCTTGCATGAGACGGATATCATTCACGAGGCGTTGAGTGAGCAGCTGAGATCACTGCCAGAGGTTGAGTGCCGCGTCTATATTCGCGGTGGAAAGACGCCTGCAGCCCGACGCGTACTTCCGCTGCACCTTTTGACATTCTTCGGAGATATTCAGTTATTGGCAGCGTGGTGGGTATATCGGCGGCGAGGCTTCCCCACGACGGCCCTCTCTGACATCGCCCTGTTCGGCCCGAGCGACAGCTGTCTAGCCTTCAATCACGCCGGTCTGATCGCCCCGGCGATCGACGCCATGAGAGATGCGCTGGGAAACGCTATCGACTTTCACTCGTTGCGTCACGCTGCCGTCAGTTGGTGGCTGATCCGCCTTGAGGCGGCACAAAGCCGTGACATTCTCGATGACTTGCAGGAGCACGGCTCATGGGGCTTACAAAAAGCGCCCCTGAAACGCTTCCTGGAGGGAGTTCAAGGCTATGCCGGAGAAGATAGTCAGGATCGTGGCATGTTGCTGTATCAACTCGCCATCTGGATCGGCCACCGCACGCCGGAGCAGACATTGACGCACTATGCCCATAGCCTGGAGTACCTGCATCGTCAGGCCATGCGGCGCGCCAGTGAATACACCCAGGCGATTACGCCTTGGGTAGCCCCCACGCAATGAAGACTGCACAACTTTTCGTCAGAAGTTTCCTGCACTGCAACACTTGAACAAGATGAATCATGACATGGCACTCCACTCAAGGAATGCACCCAATGTAGTGGCGCTGACAGAATTTAGGTAGCCTGCTCTCCTCCGGCTCGTCGTGTGAGCATCATGTGTCGTCTAACCTCATCAGGGCTTTATCATGAAGCGTTATGAACGCTTTGCCGCCGAGATCTCCAACCTGATTCGTACCGGCATTCTCACACCTGGTGAACGCGTGCCGTCAGTGCGTCAGGCCAGCAAGGCGCATGGCATCAGCCCCTCTACCGTCTTTCAGGCGTATTACTTGCTAGAGAATCAGGGCCTGATCAGTGCGCGGCCGCGCTCGGGGTATTTCGTGCGTGACAATGCTTCGCGGATACTTGATGAGCCGCATGTCGCCCAGCAGCAGCAAGCCCCTTCCGATGTCGCCGTCAGTGAACTTGTGTTCTCGGTACTGGGCTCACTGCGCGACAACGATACCGTCCCCTTCGGCTCTGCCTTCCCGAGCCCGGAACTCTTCCCGCTCGCGCGGCTTGCGACCAGCATGACGCGCGGGCTGCGCCAGCTGTCTTCGCATGCCGTGATCTCCGACATGACCACTGGCCATCCTGACCTGTGCCGACAGATCGCTCAGCGCTATATGGTCAACGGCATGCAGCTGCCGACGGAGGAGCTGGTGATCACCAATGGCGCCATGGAGGCGCTCAACCTTGGCCTGCAATGTGTCACCCAGCCGGGGGACATGGTCGCCATCGAGGCGCCGGCCTTCTATGCCACGCTTCAAGTGCTTGAGCGGCTCAAGCTGCGCGCGGTGGAAATTCCGGTGCACTCGCGTGACGGGATTGACCTCGAGGTGCTCGAAAATCGTCTGGAGACACTGCCCATCAAGGCCTGCTGGTTCATGAGCCATCTGCAGAATCCGCTGGGGGCCAGCCTGAGCGATTCGCGCAAGGCCAAACTGTATGCGCTGCTCTGCCGTCATCAGCTTCCGATGCTGGAGGATGATGTCTATGCGGAACTGTATTTCGATCAACGTGCCGAGGTGTCGCCCCCACAGCCCGTCAAGGCGCTGGATGTCGAGGGTCTGGTGATGCACTGCGGGTCATTCTCCAAGTGCCTGGCGCCGGGCTATCGGGTGGGCTGGATATCCGCGGGGCGTCATACCCGGGAGATTTCTCGCCTCAAGCTGATGACGACCATCTCGCCATCGCTACCTGCCCAGGTAGCACTTGCCGACTACCTCCAGCATGGGGGCTACGACCGCCACCTGCGCAAGCTACGCCTGGCGCTCGAGACCCAGCAGACGGCCATGCTGTCAGCCATTGATCGCTACTTCCCTGAAGACACCCGCGTGACCCACCCCCACGGGGGCTACTTCCTGTGGTGCGAGCTTCCCGAGCACATCGACTCGCTGGCCCTTTTTCAGCAGGCGCTGGCCCACGGCATCAGTCTGGCGCCGGGCCCCATCTTCTCGGCCACCCAGGGCTTCAAGCATTGCATTCGCTTGAGCTACGGCCACCCGTGGGACGCGGCGTCAGAGCGCGCCATGCAGACATTGGGGGAATTGCTCAAGGCAGCCTGAAACGCGGACCGCTCAGACGAGATGCGAGAAGTACCTTGAGTATGTGCGCGCAAATGCCGCAGCCCTTGCGGCCGCCTTGCCACACAGTCTTCATGCGTTATCCGCTGGGGCGACGATATCCTTGCGCGGCGCCTATCACTTGCTCGAGAGCCGCTTGCCACGCCTGGATATCGCACCTTGCTGCGTACCTTGATTGCATCCCTGATGCCACACGCGTGCCCCTGCAGGAAGCGCCAGAGCCCGCCATGGCGGGGCCTGGCGCCAAGGGCGATACGACAAGCACCTGATCCCATCATGGTGCTGGCATCAATCAGAGTGCGCCCTCCTGCCCGGCTCGCCTTGTTGGCTGCTCGCCATACCACCTGGCTGGCCGGCTGACTGGCTCACGCGCCTTTAACGACTGATCAGAGTTCGGCACGCAACTGATATGGTTTTTTCTCGCACAACTGAGCCTGTTATGGCTTCCGGTGGCTCCCTAGAGTAGCGGCGAAGATTCAGGCAGGGCCGTCCCCCTTGCCGCCTACTCAGGAGACATTGCCATGTTCGGCACCGAGGCCATCGACCTGGCCAGGATACAGTTCGCCTTCACCATCTCGTTTCACATCATCTTTCCGGCCATCACCATTGGCCTCGCCAGCTATCTGGCGGTGCTGGAAGGCATGTGGTTGAAGACTGGCACACAGGTCTACCGCAACCTCTATCATTTCTGGTCGAAGATATTCGCGGTCAACTTCGCGATGGGCGTGGTGTCAGGACTGGTCATGGCCTACCAGTTCGGCACGCATTGGAGCGGTTTCTCGGCCTTTGCCGGCAGCGTGACCGGGCCGCTGCTGACCTATGAAGTGCTGACCGCCTTCTTCCTCGAAGCCGGCTTCCTCGGCGTGATGCTATTTGGCTGGAATCGCGTCGGCCGCGGCCTGCACTTCTTCTCGACCTGCATGGTCGCGCTCGGCACCCTGGTCTCGATGTTCTGGATCCTGTCATCCAACAGCTGGATGCAGACCCCTCAGGGGCATGAGGTCATCGATGGTATCGTCGTGCCGGTCGACTGGTTCGCGATCGTTTTCAACCCTTCCTTCCCCTATCGCCTGGCCCACATGGCACTGGCCGCCTTCCTGAGCACCTCGCTGTTCGTCGCAGCCTCCGCCGCCTGGTTGCTGCTCAAGAAACGCGACACCCCGGAAGTGCGCAAGATGCTGGTCATGGCGGTACTGATGTTGATGGTGACCGCCCCGCTGCAGGCCTTCGTCGGCGACATGCATGGCCTGAATACGCTCAAGCACCAACCGGCCAAGATCGCGGCCATCGAAGGGCATTGGGACAACAGCCATGGGGAACCGACGCCGTTGATCCTGTTCGGTGTGCCCGACATGCAGCGCGAAGAGACGCGCTTCGCGCTCGAGATTCCGGCCCTCGGCAGCCTGCTGTTGATGCATGACATCGACAAGCAGGTACCGGCGCTCAAGGACTTCCCCGCCGCGGACCGCCCCAATTCGACCGTCGTGTTCTGGAGCTTCCGCCTGATGGTCGGCCTGGGCCTTGCGATGATTCTGCTCGGCCTCTCGGGTGTCTACCTGGCCCGCAAGGGCAGGCTCTTCACCTCGCGGCGCTGGCTGAGGCTGGCCGTCGCCATGGGGCCGGCTGGGCTGATCGCGATACTCGCGGGCTGGTTCACCACCGAGGTCGGCCGCCAGCCGTGGGTGATCTACGGCTTGATGAGAACGGAAGATGCCGTCTCTGCCCACAGCGCCGTTCACCTCAGCATCAGCCTGACAGCCTTTGTCACGGTCTACTTCATCGTCTTCGGCACGGGGATCAACTACCTCTTCAAGCTGATCAAGAAAGGGCCGGCGGGTGATGACAGCCACGCCCCCAGCGGCGGCCCCGGCAAGCCACGCACACCTTCCCGCCCACTGTCGGCCATCGAGGAATCTCTCGACGGCACCACTCACTGACCGGAGCGATGAACACTATGGGTATCGACCTTTCTGTCATCTGGGCGGTCATCATCCTGTTCGGCCTGATGATGTACGTGATCATGGACGGCTTTGATCTGGGCATCGGCATCCTCTTCCCGTGGGTGGAGGAAAAGGTGGACCGCGATGTGATGATGAATACCGTGGCGCCCGTGTGGGATGGCAACGAGACATGGCTGGTACTTGGCGGCGCTGGGCTATTTGCGGCCTTCCCGCTGGCCTATGCCATCTTGCTGGAAGCCCTTAGCATTCCCCTTGTCGCCATGTTGATCGGCCTCATCTTCCGCGGCGTCGCCTTCGAATTTCGCTTCAAGGCCTCGGACGCAAGCCGCCACTGGTGGGACAAGGCCTTCGTGGGCGGCTCGGTGCTGGCTACCTTCAGTCAAGGCGTCGCGCTGGGAGGCTACATCCAAGGCATCGCCTTCGATGGGGTTCACTTCAGCGGCGGTTCGTTGGACTGGCTTGCGCCCTTCCCGCTGTTCTGCGGTGTGGCGCTGCTGTTCACCTATGCATTGCTCGGTAGCACCTGGCTGATCATGAAGACCGAAGGCATTCTTCAGGAGCGGATGTATGCCTTGACGCGTCCGTTGACGCTATGGGTATTGATCATGATCGCGGCCGTCAGCCTGTGGACTCCGCTGGCGCACCCGGCTATCGCCGAGCGCTGGTTCACACTGCCACAGCTATTCTGGTTCCTTCCGGTACCGCTGCTGGTATTGCTGTCGGGGTATGCGCTGATCCGCGCCATTTCCTTCCAATATCACGCCCAGCCCTTCCTGCTGATCTTGGCCTTGATCTTCTTGGGCTACAGCGGTTTCGGCATCAGCATGTGGCCTGACATCATTCCAGGTCATGTGACGATCTGGGAAGCGGCCTCTCCACCACAAAGCCAGGGTTTTGCCCTCGTCGGTACGCTCTTCATCCTGCCGATCATCCTGGTGTACACGGCGTGGAGCTACTTCGTGTTCAAGGGCAAGGTCCGTCACACCGATGGCTACCATTGAGAGGTGCTGACATGACATCCCCGACACGTGAGACTCACTCAGCGCCATTGAATGCTCCCTCAGCCAGACTCGGCGGCGAGCCATCCGACACGCCCACGCGCCCGGCAAGCTGGCTCAGCAAGATCGGCTGGCTGGTGGTGATCTGGGGAAGCAGCGTCAGCGCGCTGGGCCTCGTCTCTCTGGCACTGCGTCGCTTCATGCAGGCCGCGGGCCTTACGCCCTGAAAGCACAGCGAAAGAAGACATCACGTAGAGACCAAAAGACGCCGAAGCGGGGAATGCTTCGGCGTCTTTCTTGTTGGTCTGAGGGCTTGGTAAACCGATGGGCCTGAATGACGAGTCAATGCAGGGCTTCAAGTAGCAGATCACTCTCTCGCCCGCATTACGGTCGCGTTATGCCTCAACTTCCAGTGCGGCATAGGCGACCATCTCCACCAGCATCTCTTCGCGTGCAAACCCGGAGACGATGATGGCAGCCCGATTGGGATACGGCTCACGCACGTACTCAGCATAGATGCCATTGACCGTCGCCAGGTGCTCGCGATCAGTCACATAGATCAGTACCTGGGTCAGCGAGGAGGCGTCACCACCGGCGCATTCCAGGGTATGAATCAGATTATCCAGCGTCTGGCGGGTCTGAGCCGCAATTCCCCCCTCCACGACATTGCCTGCGGCGTCGATTGGAATCTGCGCAGTGAACAGGATGCCATTGCCGACACTCGCCCATGACAGGGGCGCACGAGAGGCAAACAGATCAGTCTTGACGGGATGAACCATGGGTTATTCCTCAAATATCTTTCGATAGGTGCACTCCATGACTGGCCGGCGCAAGAGCGGCGAATCATGGAGTGTTGGGGCGTATTGAGAAGCGAGAGGTCAGTCGTTGTCGGTGATACCGGCGCCGGCACCACTGCGAGAATCTTCCGTTGCCTCGACCAGCAGGCGTGTCGAGAGCGCTTTCAGGCGTGACCAGAGTTCGTCATCCACCTCGATCCCTTCCTGCATGGCTCGTTGGCGACAGGCAAGCAGCTTCGACTCTTCATGACAGGCCAGCAGGTCAACGTCATAGTCGGAGCGAAGGGATGGCAGCAGATCGACATGGTTGGCCATCACCAGGGTGATGCCGTCATTGGGCTCATTCTCTTCTGGCACTTCACGCACGGCATAGACCCGTATCTCGGGGACCGAGCTGTTGGCCCTGAAACCCACGACCTGCTCGATCATGGGGCAGCCGATCGCCTCATCCACATCCTGGGCGTTGCGCCAGAAGGCGGTAACATTCATGCCACGCCCCGCAAGACGCGCCAGATAGCCCATGATCAGCTGCCGATTGTGGCAATGCTGGATCTTGATGACAGCGAGGCCACGCGCACGGGCCTTGGCGAAACCGAGTTCCAACGCCAGCGATGAGCTCTTCAATACGCTGTGGCCGTGACTATCGAGTACTGCGAGGTCTCCATCGGCATAGACAATTTCCGGCGGACGCTCCTCGGTATCCTCCAGCAAGAAACGCAGTCCGCGATTGAGCGCCGCCAGCCCTTCCAGCTCATAGAGCTGCATCCAGGCAACCATGTCGGCGGCATCACCGGCGTCACCGTCTTCGAACCCCATCGCCTGAAAGGCCTTGCGACACAGTCCGTGAAGCTCGTTGTAGGAGACCTTCATGACATTCCTCCCACTGTCGTGGTGTTGCCCTGCCGAGGATCGGCAGTCATCTCTGGCCGCGTCGTGCTTGCAAGCTGAGGTGCCAGCGGGAAGCTCCAATCATCAAACGCGACAGGATCCTCTGGCTCGGCGTTGAGTTCCTCCACCAACGGAGCCCCCTGGAAAAGCGTGATACGCACCCAACGATCAGACTTCGGGTCGAAACGGCTGGCACCGAAGAATGAGAGCTTGGTCCGCAACAGGTGCATGGGCTTCATGTCCCGCGCCCACAGGTTGGCGCGTATCTCGCCAAAGCTGGTGTTGGCCATGCTCTGGATGCGGCGCACGATATCCTTGTGACGTGGGCAATGGATGAGAAATTCCACCACCAAGGCACGAGGGTGGTCTTCCAGGTACTGACTGATCGCCGCATGGGTATCCGCGACGCGCGGGGCGATCGCCAGTTTCATTTCCTTGTCGGCGCCCGCCTCCCTGTCGCGGACTCCCAGACGAGGCTCCTCCTTCTCGACCGAGCGATACCAGAACCAGTGGCGATTCTCGGGAAGTGAAAAATCGAAGCGCAACGTCCAGTCGTAGTGCGTTTCGATCACCTGCTTGAGGTGAACCAGTGGCATGTCCGGGGTCAGCTCCAGACTTTCCTCCACCGCCATCAGGTCCTCATAGCGGTCGACGATGCTCGGGTACAGTTCCAGCAAGAGGGTATTCACCAGCTCCTGGGCTTCGAGCCCATGCTGCTGGTGGCTCCAGTCGATCAACTCCTGCCAGAGCTCCGGCGACAGCGGCACAAGCTCGAGCCAGGTCATCAGCTCAGGCAAGGACGCCACCGTGGCCTGGTTGCGCAAGGTCTGCTCGTGATCATCCGTGACCGTCTGGCGAAGATGGGTCTCGGCGCGCTTGAGGAGAGCCAGCAGACGCGAACGCTCCTGCTCTCCCGGCACCTGTGCCGTCACTTCGGCAAGCGCCAGTTCTCGGCTTTCCACCCAGCGCTGTACCAGCTGGGGATGATTGATCAGGAACGGCGCCATTCCGAGGCCAGTGGAGTTGCCAATGCCCAGATAACGCTTCAATGAGGTTGCCAGAGGTGCGGCGGTCTCGGGGGCCTGGGCATGGGCCATGTGCTCTATCTGCTGGATCGAGAAATGACGCAGCAGGTAGACGCCCAGCATCTGGGCAGAAAAGGGGCGATGGAAATCCGCGTTGTCCTTGAGGCGATCATAATCCGCGATGCCGAACTTGCCATTGCCGTAGACGGCCGTGGTCCGATACAGATAGCCGACCCGGGTCAGCCACTCAGGATCAGGTTGCTGGCCTGCACTCAGAGCCTTCAGGAAGCTTGCGAAGTTACGCAAGCTGCGATTGGCACGCGACAGGACCAGCAGTCTGGGATGCTGGCGTCCGGCCTCCTGCAACGGCACATTGGCCGCCATCTGATCGAGAAGCGCATCATCCACATCACCCTCCACGACACCGAAGGTGACATCCCATGCCTCGGCGATGACGCGGTCAGAGCGTGCGGAATCCTCAAGCGCTTGGGAAAATATGACGCCGTGATAGCGCTTGCTGGGCGTCTGCAGGCAGTAGATCGCCACACCGTGACCGAGAGCATCCAGTTCGAAGCGGGTCGTGGTGATCTTCCATTTTTCATGTGCCATCTGGCGCACCAGACTTCTCACGAAACTCAGACGACTGGCATGCAGGCTGCCGAGGCGCTCCAGCTGCATCACATCGTCCGGTGCCCGCAGCCGAAGCCGCTGCTCGGTGGATGAGAGGCGTGCGCCCTGGTGATTGCGCGACATATCAACGCTCTCCTTCGTGTTCCGGGGCCGGCATGGCTGACCGCTGGCTGGTGATTCCCTGCGCACGTGCCATCGCGAAGGCTGATTGGGGTCCTGTCCACAATGAGGGCAGAAGTACCAGCGAGACAGGGATGGCCGTGATGACGATGAACTGCTGAAGTGCACTGATCTGGCCGGCGCCCATATAGAGGAGTATCGCAGCCATCAACGCCATGCTGATGCCCCAGAAGGCACGCACCAGCGGGCTTGGATCATCGTGTCCGGCACTGACGACGGCGATCGCGTAGCTCATCGAGTCACCAGTGGTGGCGACGAAGATGGTGGTCAGCGTCAGGATGGCAGCTGCCATTGCGGTTCCGCCCGGCAATGCCTGCGCCACGGTGAGGGTCGCGACATCGAACTGGAAGTTGTTGAGCGCTTCGGTGAGGTCGATCACGCCGGTGAACTGATAGAAGATGCCCGCCCCGCCCAGTAGCGTGAACCAGACAGCGGTCGCCAGGGGCGCCAGTACGGCAACGGTCAGGATCATCTGGCGGATGGTTCTGCCCTTGGAAATGCGCGCCACGAAGATCGCCATCAGCGGGCCATAGCCGAGGAACCAGGCAAAGAAGAACACGGTCCACCACTGCATCCACCAGTCTGGAGCGCTCTGTGCCGTCATGGTCGACATGGTGAAGAACGAGCTCAGATACTCGCCAAAGCCCTGAGTGAAGGCATTGACCATGAACAGGGTCGGCCCGAAGACAAAGATCACCACCGCCACACCCAGCGCCAGGAAGACGTTGAAGCGCGACATGATCTGGATGCCCTTGTCGATGCCGGTCACGGCCGAGGTGACATAGATCACCCCGAGCACTACCAGCACGCTCAGCTGCGTCGAATAGTCATTGGTCACGCCAAAAAGTTCATGCAGGCCGAAGCTGACCTGGGTGGCCAGAAAACCGATCGGGCCCACCGTTCCCGCCACCACGGCGATGACGCACATGGCATCCACCACGCCCCCCAGCTTGCCCTTCATGATCTTCTCGCCGAAGACGGGATACAGCAGCGTTCTCGGCTGCAGGGGCTGGCCCTTGTCGTAATGGGCATGCGCCAGCACGATGGCGGTCAGGCTGCCCAGGATGGCCCAGGCAAGAAAGCCCCAGTGCATGAAGGATTGCGCCAGTGCAGGCGCAATGGCGCTCGCAATGCCCGGCTCGGTATCAAAGGCAGGCGGCGTCACCAGGAAGTGGTACACCGGTTCGCCGGCAGCGAAGAAGACTCCGCCTCCCGCCAGCAAGGTGCACATGATGATCGACACCCACTTGAAGGTGGATAGCTCAGGCGTTCGCGTGCCACCGATACGGGCACTGGCCGCGGGCGTCGCGGTCAGCCCCAAGGCAATGAAGAAGGTGAGCAGCAACAGAATCTGGAAGTAGCTGCCCAGTGTTCTGGCAGTCCAGGCAAAGCCGGCACTGATGGCTTGCGCGACCCCCTCAAGATCAAACAGGGACAGGCCGACGAACAGCAGAATGAAGCCGATGCTGCAGGTCAGTACGACAGGGTCGCCAAAGCGGTACTGACCTTCCGGTAACGCATCCGACGTGGCAGCCGTCGTGGTCTTGCGAGATGAAGTCATGTGGCATTCCTCTGACGAGCTCTCGTCATTGGCAGGCATTTATTATGGTTGTTGGTTGCCGAGCGATACCCTGAGGATTCCTGGCTCGGCACAGGTGCCATGGCATAGCGTTACGGCGATCAGGCAGGCGTGGTCTCCTGACGGGTCGCGGCGCGCTCGAGGAGTGCGACCCAGTTCTTGCCCATGATGCCGGCCACTTCGTCCTCGGACATGCCGACCTTGCGCAAACCGGCAATCAGGTTGGGGAAGTCACGACTGTCTCGCAGCCAGGACAATGGACGCGGCCAGTCAGCGTTGCTGGCACTGCCTTCGCCGTAGTCCATGTCCTTGGACCAGCGACCATTGCGCATCCACTCAAGAATGGACACCGGCTGGTTCTGACACAGGTCGGTGCCGATTCCCAGGTGCTCGATGCCCATCAGGTCTGCGGTTCTGGCGATCATTTCGCAGTACTCAGTCAGAGTACAGTCGGAGCCATTGCGCAGATGGAAGGGATACGCCGAGAACCCCAGCAGCCCATCACTCTCCGCGATGGCCTTGAGCACCTTATCGGACTTGTTGCGCTTTGCCGGATGGAAGCTTTCCGGGTTGGCGTGGGAAATGATCACGGGGCGCTCGGATATCTCGATCGCCTCGAGCGTGGAGCGCTCTGCGCTGTGCGACATGTCGATGACCATGCCGACGCGATTCATCTCACGGATCACCTGACGTCCGAAGCGAGTGATCCCGCTGTCTTGTACCTCATAACACCCGCAGGCCAGCAGACTCTGGTTGTTGTAGGTCAGCTGCATGATCATCAACCCGAGGTCACGCATCACCTCGACCATGTCGATATCGTCCTCGATGGGCGAGCAGTTCTGCGCCCCCAGAATGATGCCGACACGCCCGCTGGCTTGCGCAACCGCGATGTCCTGCGGCACATGCACGGGCATGATCAGATCAGGCCAGGCCTCGAAACGTCGATTCCACTCGCCAAGACGCGACAAGGTCTCTCGCGTCGTCTCGTGGTACACGAGAGTGGCGTGTACGGCGTCCAGCCCCCCTTCTCGCATCTGCTCGAATATCTCGCGTGACCAGTTGGAATACTGCAGGCCATCGATCGTCAGCATTGTCTTTGACATGGGGCCTCCTCACGCCTTGATGTAGCAGGTCTTCACGACGGTGTAGAACTCGCGCGCGTATCGCCCCTGCTCACGAGGCCCAAAGCTTGAAGCCTTGCGACCACCGAAGGGCACGTGGTAATCCGTCCCCGCTGTCGGCAGATTGACCATCACGCAGCCGGTCTCGGCACGCGCCTTGAAGCTGCTGGCCAGTTTCAGGGAGTTGGTGATGATGCCCGCCGTGAGCCCGAAGTGCGTGTCATTGAGCACATCGATGGCCTCTTCTGCGTCGCTCACCTTGATGACGCAGGCGATAGGACCGAAGATCTCCTCACGATTGATGGCCATGTCGTTGGTGGTATTGACCAGCAGCGCCGGGCTCATGAAGTAGCCTTCGGTGGCGCACTCCACACGCTCGCCGCCACAGACCAGCGTTGCCCCCTCTTGTTGGGCGCGCTGCACCCAGGACAGGTTGGACTCAAGCTGATTGGCATCGACGGCCGGCCCCATGTGCACGCCCTCTTCCAATGCGTGACCGACACGGACCTGAGACAGGCGCTGAGTCAGCTTTTCCACGAACTCGTCATGAACCGATTCCATCACGATCAGCCGCGAAGATGCCGTGCATTTCTGGCCGGTGCCTGAGTAGGCACCATTGAAGGCGGCCTCGACGGCCAACTCCATGTCGGCATCATCGGCGATGATCAGGGCGTTCTTGGAGCCCATTTCCAACTGGCACTTGACCAGATTGGCGGCAGTGGCCGCCGCCACTCGGCGACCCACTTCCAGAGAGCCGGTGAAGGACAGGGCATGGATGTCAGGACTGGAGATCAGTTCATCCCCGATGCTGCTGCCCGGGCCCATCACCAGATTGAAAGTGCCTGCCGGGAGTGACTGACGATGGATGATGTCGGTCAGCGCCCATGCGCTCGCAGGGACCAGATTGGCCGGCTTGAAGACGACCGCGTTGCCGAAGGCCAGCGCAGGCGCAATCTTCCAGACCGCTGTCGCCATCGGGAAATTCCAGGGGCTGATCACACCGACGACACCGACGGGCTCCCGACGGACCTCGACCTCAACACCAGGACGCACCGAGTCTGCGCGCTCATCAATCTGGCGTAGCACTTCAGCGCCGTAGTAATGGAAGAACTGTCCGGAGCGGTGAACCTCACCCACTCCCTCCGCCAGGGTCTTGCCCTCTTCACGCGCCAGCAACTCACCCAGCTCCGCCTTGCGGGCGATCAGCTCATCGCCGATGGCCATCAACACGGAATAACGTTGCTCGAGACCTGACTGGGCCCATTGCGCCTGGCCACGCTTGGCCGCCTGGATGGCATCGGCGACCTGATCGACACTGGCCTGCGCATAATGACCGATGACATCACGGGTATCGGACGGGTTGAGATTGGCGATGCTGCCCTGCCCTGCGACCCACTGGCCATCGATATAAAGATCGTGAACAGCGGCGTGAGTGGCGGTAGTGGTGTGGTGTGACATGTGAACCTCCTTGAACGCGGTGACAACAGACTAGGAGGACCAGAGGGATAAAGATAATCAATAATAAATACTCTATGATAAGTTTCCCTTACCACTCTGAAGAGGATCGATGCGATGGTCGCAGAGCTGAAGATCACGCCGCTGCGCTATGTCCTGGCAGTGGTGGATCACGGCGGTTTTCACGCTGCCTCTCGTTATCTGCATCGCACACAGCCGGCCCTGTCGATGGCCATCCGCGAGCTGGAAAACCGCCTGGGAGAGGCGTTGTTCGAGAAGGGTGCCAAGGCGACTTTGACGCCCTATGGTAGCTACTGCGTGCCGCGCTTTCGGGAGCTGATCAACCAGCATGATCGTCTCAGCCGGGAGCTACAGGCGCGCGCCGCCAGGGAGGCAGGCCAACTGGACATGGCAGTGGTGCCGTCAGTGGCCAGCCGACTGATGCCGAAACTGCTCTCTGAGTTCGTCAGCCGCTATCCGGGAATCAAGGTCGGCCTCCACGATGGCAACGCCGATTTTGTCCGCGAGCAGGTCATCAGCGGCCAGGTCGACATCGGCATCACCAGCCTGTGGGGGGTGGAGGAAGAACTGCTCTTTCATCCGTTGTTTCATGACGAAGTCGGCGTGGTCTGCCGTGACGATCACCCCTTTGCCGAGCGCCAGACCCTGACATGGCAAGCACTGGAGACAGAGTCCCTGATCGGCAATGGCACCTCGCGGCTGTTGCAGGGCACGGCGGCTGAGTCACTGCTCGAAATGCATGCCTTGTATATTTCCAACATGATTTCGCTGACAGCCACGCTGGTCGCCGGGATGGGGATCACGACGCTGCCCCGCCTGGCGTTTCCGCAGGAATATGAGCGCCTGCGATTCATAGAACTCGCCGAACCGCGGGTCAGTCGCGAAGTGGGCCTGATTCGCCGCAAGGGCGCCAGCTTGTCGCCGGCGGCGCAGGCCATGGAGAGCTTCATCATTGAAAGCCTCGGCGCCAAACAATGAGTCATTCATGGCCCGTCGCCTGCGCCTTGGCCTGCGCCATTCGATGGTGACCCTGTCGCCCACGGGATGTCGGCCCGGGTGGCGGACGTGCGAAGATAGCGCTTTGAAACGCCCAAGGCGCGTTACCCCCGCCAGGTTTTGACAGGAGGCATGCGTGTATTCGATTCGTCTGTGGGCCGCACGTCACGCGCGACTGCTGGAGCTCACATATCAGGCCGTCGAGCCGGTGATCATCAAGCTGCAGCCGCTGTGGAAGTCCGTCGGTTACGCACGCGCCGAGAAGCCCGTCGCCAGGCTGGAGCAAGCCTGCAAGGGCTTGCTGTTTGATTGCCAGATGTGTGGCCAATGCATCCTGAGTTCGACCGGCATGTCCTGCTCCATGAACTGCCCCAAGCACCTGCGCAACGGCCCCTGCGGCGGTGTCATGCAGAATGGCAACTGTGAAGTCGAACCGGACATGCGCTGCGTCTGGGTGGAAGCCTGGGAAGGCAGCCAGCGGATGAAGGACAGCGACGCGATCCAGATCGTGCAGTTGCCGGTGGACCACCGCCTGCAGGGCACCTCATCCTGGCTGCGCGTGGCTCGGCAAGCCGCTGAGCGTCGAGAGAGCCTGAAATGACTTCCAGACTCACTATCCCGAACAGTTCCCAGCTGCCGCCTGCCGAGGACGCTAGCAACGTCGGTCACCTGGAGCGAGTGCTTAGAAGCGGTCAGTTTGCCGTCACCGCCGAGCTGGCGCCGCCCGACTCGGCCGATCCACAGGAGGTGCATGCGCGCGCGCAACTGTTTGCCGGCCATGTGGATGCCATGAACGCCACCGATGGCTCGGGCGCCAACTGTCATATGTCGAGCGTAGCGATGTGTGCCCTGCTGGCCCGTGAAGGCCATGAGACGGTGATGCAGATCTCGTGTCGCGACAGAAACCGCATCGCCATCCAGGGCGATGTACTGGGGGCCGCGGCGCTGGGCATCCGCAACCTGCTGTGTCTGACCGGAGATGGTGTACAGGTCGGGGATCACCCCGAGGCCAAGCCGGTGTTCGATCTCGACTCCCTGTCGCTGCTCGAGATCGTCGCCGGATTGCGTGACAAGCACGCCTTTGCCAGCGGCCGAACACTGACCTCAGCGCCCCAGGTATTTCTGGGCGCAGCCGCCAACCCCTTCGCACCGCCCTTCGCGTTTCGCCCTCACCGCCTGGCCAAGAAGATTGCCGCCGGCGCCCAGTTCATCCAGACACAGTACTGCTTCGACCTGCCGCGCTTTCAGGACTTCATGCATCGTGCCCGTGATCTGGGGCTTTTGGAGAAATGCTTCATCCTGCCCGGCGTCGGCCCACTGGCCTCGGCACGTACCGCCGAGTGGATGCGCCGCCTTGTTCCCGGCGTGCATATCCCGGATGACGTACTCAAGCGCTTGAAAGGGGCCAGGGATCAGAAGGCGGAGGGCCGGGACATCTGCATCGAGATGATCCAGCGATTGCGTGAGATCGAGGGCGTCAGCGGCGTGCATATCATGGCGCACCGCCAGGAGGCCTCCGTGCCCGAGATAGTGGTGCGTGCGGGCATTCTGAGAAATAGAAGAACATGAGTCACGTCAGCCGCGACTGTCTCACGCCAAGCCAGTACTACAAGGTAGCACCGCGCAAAGGCGCATCGATGGTCCCGCCCAACGTCAGGTGATCCCGGATCAGATCCGGTATTTCAGGCGAATCCAGCGGATAGATACCGCACGCCTGAATGACACGGCGCAGGTGGGTGGTTTGCCCAATGAACTCCATCACGACGCGCGAAGCGGATGGCTCATGCGCGTCGCCACCAGAGACTCCCAAAGACAACCCCGTAAGCATGGAAACGCGGTTGCGATAGTTCATGAACAGAATCTTCTGTGTCAGCTCTGAGCCCGTGATCGATTCGTGGTCGAACATGTGAAGCCGCCCGCCACTGACTGTCATCACTCCTGCGTACTTGTAGACGTCGGGCTGACCTTCCTGCCCTGGGTGCTTCAGCCATTCCTTGCGCTTGTAGAGGGTGTAGTCCTTCCAAGGATAAATATAGGTCAGGGAGCGAATGATGTGATGCGGCGTCGAGTACGAGAGAAAGTACTCGTAGTAATACCCATGCATCTTCGTCAACATGCTCCGGCCCCGCTGTGCTTCCTTGAGCAGTTCAGTCAGGCCCGGCAAGCTCTCGAGCTCGTTGGGGGTCTTGCTCGGCCGCAGCTCGAGAATCTTTGCAAACTGATCAGGCGGCATGAGGAATTCATATTCATCGAAGCCGAAGAAATCACAGATGCGTCGCAGGTTGTATCGAGAAGGAAACGACGCCCCCGACAGATACTTCATGAATTGCTGGCGATTGAGGGAAAGCTTGCGGCATACCTCAGAGATCGAGGGGTAATAACTTGTGGCAAGCTTGAGATTGACCTTGAAACTGTCATTCGTGAAATCATCTGCCTGCATGCTGGCCCCCTGTGCGTCATATCGCGCCATAATCACACCTTGATTGCGAGTCAGACAAGTGAAGCTCGTGTCTCGCAATATTCCCCACGATAGCGACACAGGGGTCGCCGGCCCTGGTAGCGACTCCCTCAGACGTCCGGAAGCTCGCCCAGCAACGCGAAGCGATCACCTAGATGGGCTTCCACAGCCCGTCCGATGGCCAGCAAACGCGCATCCTGGCCTGGCCCGGCCAACATCTGCATCCCCACCGGCATACCGATGGCGTCCAGGCCAACCGGCAAGGTCAGACCGCAGGTACCGAGGAAGTTACCGATGGCGGTATTGCGTAGTGCCAGCATATTGGCCTTTTGGTACGCCCCCTCGCTTTCCAGACTCTGCAAGGTTGGCGGAGTCGATATCACGGTAGGCATCAACATGGCATCCACCTTGGCCAGTCGTGTCTTGCCCTCGTCATACAAACTGGCGATCTGCTCGCGACGACGGACATACTCCCATGCCGGCATGGATTCCGTGGCCATGATACGTGCCGCCACACTGGGATCCAGGCTGGCGATTCTCTCCGGGAAACGGGTATTGAGGAAGGCAGCAAGTTCGACAGAGGCCACGCCACCGGCTTGAAAGAGCTCGAAGGCTTCCTGGGCACGCGGAAGCTCCAGACGGATGATGCGCGCACCGCCCTGTGCCAATCGCTCGATGGCAGCGTTGACAGCCTCGGCTACACCGGGGCTGCACCCATCCCAGAAGTAACTATCAGGAACTCCGAATACCAGCTCGGACAAAGGGGGAGGCGTGATTTCACTGCAGCGACTGCCTCTGAGAGATGAGTCCAGCGCCGAAAAGGCAAACGCGAGATCATCCACCCGGTTGGCAAATAATCCCGGGCTGTCGAGGGTGGAAGAAAGTGGCACGATCTGATCGGTAGGCCAACGCCCGACCGTCGTCTTGAATCCCGCCACACCATTCATCGATGCCGGCACACGCACCGACCCAGCGGTATCCGTTCCCAGAGCCAGGCTGGCAGTCCCCGACACCACCGACACCCCTGCCCCGGCACTGGAACCTCCGGGCGTTCGATGCTGCATGGAATCCCAGGGGTTGCGAGGCGTCCCCCAATGCGGATTCGTTCCCAGGCCGCCAAAGGCGAATTCGACGGTATGCGTCTTGCCCATCAGGCTGGGCAACTGCCTCATCAATGCAGTGATGATGGGCCCTGACTGCTCCCACTGGGCCGGGAGGCGGCGCGCGCCCCCGGCATAGGTCGCATAACCAGATACTGCGTAAAGGTCCTTGACCGAGACAGGGATCCCCATGAGCGGGCCGGCATCCGCCCCATGCTGCAGCAGAGTATCGGTGACGCGAGCAGACTCAAGCGCTCGGTCGCCACGCCAATCAATATACGCATGATCATGAAGTCCCCGACGTGCGTACTGTTGCGTGGCGACCTCGGTGAGTTCGAGGGCCCGCAAGGTACCGCTGCGCAAGCGCTCATGCTGCTCGCGAAGAGGAAGGAAGATCGCCGAATCGTGCATTGAGAGTTTTCCTGAAATGGCAATTGGTTGGCGTTGCTCTTGAATTGAAGATGAGCAAGGCACCAGCACCGCCGAGGTACATTCGCGACGGTGCGATGGGATGACGTAGGAAACAAGACAAGCGTTGGCAGGCGAGACCAGGTGCGGTCCCCGACATGCTGTCTTACCCGAGAAGGAGTTCCGGAAGGAACAATGACAACTGCGGCACGAAGGTGGTCAGCATCAAGGTGGGCAACCATGCGAACAGTATGAAGATTAGGGTCGGCCCGAGCATCTTGACAACCGGGGTATTGGTCACGCGTGCCCCAAGGTACAGATTGGGAGCGGTGGGCGGCGTGACATTGGCCATGCCGAGGTTTACCCCGAGGACGGCGGCAAAATGGATCGGATCCATGCCGACACTCTGCGCAATGGGCAGTAGCAAAGGTGTCGCCAGCAGCAATCCACTGATGTCATCCATCATCATGCCAATGATGATCAGCACCAGGTTGATCATCAGCAGAATCATGATGGGATTATCCGAAAGGGAGTACACGAAGTCGTGCGCGATTCCCGGGATGTCCTCGAAGATCAGGAAGCGACTGACGATCAGCACCATGAAGATCATGCTCATGACGACGCCGACGGTAATCCCCGCCTGCAGCATGGTCGAACGGAATGTCTTCCAGGTCATGCCACGATAGAGATAGATGGCAACGGGGATCGAGTAGACCACCGCCACCCCCGCCGCTTCCGTCGGAGTCATGATGCCACCGTAGATTCCCCCCAGGATGATCAAGGGCATCAGGAGCGCCGGCAAGGCAGTCCTGGAGCGAGCCTTGAACTGGAAAGTGAAGTCCTTGGGACGCTCGCTCAGGCGCAATGTCTTGCACTTTCGCAACTGAAATTGATTGACGATACATAGCAAGGCAATCAGTACGAGCCCCGGAATCAAGGTGGACAGAAAGCACTTGAGAACGGACTGCTGAGAGACCCAGGCATACAGAATGTGCGATGAGCTGGGTGGGATCAGCATGCCAAGCGGACTGGCATTGGCGATCAAGGCCGCACTTAGTCCCTCAGGATACCGAGCGCGGCGCAGATGCGGCATCATCACGCCACCAATACAGGTCAAGGTTGCACTGCCGCTGCCTGAGATGGAGCCAAAGATACCGCTGGCGATGACAGTAGCCACGGACAGTCCACCGCGTATATGGCCCACCAGCAGCTCCGCCAGTCGCACCAGTGGTTCCGCGATCCTGCCGCGCTCCATGATCGCACCAGCGATGATGAACAGGGGGATAGCCAGGAGGACGATTGAATTCATTTTCCAATGTCCAGACGGCAGATATCCCGAGACATCGAAGTCGCCAAAGCTGGCAAGAAAGATCATCACGCCACCGAAAGCAAGCGGGACCGTGACACCGATCAACAGCAGCATGACCAAGGCTATCAGACTACCAAAAATTACCATGACATCACCTTTCAACCGGGATATGAGGAGAGTGGGAAAGGTTGCCGGGACCATTTCTCAATAATGAATAGAGGTATAGCGCAGTAAAGATCGCCATCATCAGGAAGCCGATCGCAATACCCAGTCGTGGCACCATGAAGGGAATCTTGAGTGCAATGGATGTCTGCCAGTTGGGATAAGCCTGCACTTCTTCCGCTACCATCGAGTAGCCCAGATAGGTCAGGTAGGCAAGAATGACCAACTCGATAGCCTTGACGACCAGAAGGCGTATCCACGCCAACCGTGCAGAGGTGATGAAGATGCCCAGGATGTCGGCATTGATATGTGCATGATGACGAGTGGCTACAGCACTTCCCATGAAGAACATCCAGAAAGCGATGGTCATCAACCACTCTTCATAGGCAAAAAGATCGGCATTGAAGCCATAACGCAGAATGACCACAAAACAGAATGTCAATGCCATGATCACACCGGATACTACGATGATGGTATCCATGATGGCATGGACCATAGAGGGGAGCCGTACCTCGTTATCAGGCGCGCTATCAATTGAGTTATCCATCGTAAACCTGCTATGACATGACGCTCAAAGACGTGGTGGGAGGAAAACATGAAAGAGGGATGGGTCGTGAGGCCCATCCCGTCATGTCACTTCAGATCTTTCTGAAGTCGGTCCAATACCTCTTGCCCAACGACTTCGGCCATGCCCGGCCAGATGGCCTCCCGCACGTGATCTCGCAACTTGTCTCTCTGCTCAGGTGTAGGAGTCAGAATCTCATAACCGGCATCGACAAGTTTCTTGGCATAGGCCTCGTCATTGGCCTTGTTCCAGGCGAAGTATTCATCGGCGCCCTTGTCGAAGGCTGCTTGCACCACCTCTCGTTGCGCGTCGTTCATCTTGTCCCAGGTCTTCTGTGAACCATAGAACGTGGAAAGCTCCATGAAGGCGTTATAGTCCACGAAGTACTTGCCGACCCCTGACTTGGCAAAGATGGCATGGGCAGATTGCTTGGTACAGCAGATGGCGCCATCCACGACACCAGACTGCACCGCTGCGAAGATTTCCGCATAAGCCATGGTCGTGGTGTTGAAGCCCAACGCTTGCATCGTGTCCTTGACAGCATTGGATGACCAGACACGAATATTCATGTCCTTTGAATCCGTACTGGCAAAGTTCTCTGGCCGCTTCTGCGCTACCAGATTCGAGAACCCTTCCGGGTTATTGGCGATCATCCTCAAGCCAAGCTTGGCAAGATGCTCACCGATTATCTGATTGAAGGCGGAATCCGGGTTACGGACTGTCTTCTCCATCTCATCCCACGAACTCACGAGATAAGGCATGGAGTTGATTTCGAATGCAGGATCCTTGTGCGAGTAGATGAACCCCATCACAAAATCGATATTTCCTCGGATGGCACTTTCCAGAAGCTGCTCACCAGACCCCAACTGATTGGCAGGAAATACGGATACCTTCAGGCCCACATCTGCCGCCTCAATCTCCTCGGCGATCTGCTTCATTATCGTAGTGCCTTGATGCTCCACTGGCAGCGTACCCGCCAGCTTGAGGCGCAGCGTATCGGCCATCGCCGGAGATGCCACCCCCAGAGACACCATGCTGGCCAGTCCAAGACACATCGGTCCAAGTGCATGTAGCGTTGTTTTTATTTTCGACATCATATGACCCTCGGTCGTGATTCAATCAAGAAGACACCAAAATATATCCGGGTAGGCGTCTGTCATCAGAACGTTTGACACCTTCAAAGTATGCGAGCACCACTACGATATCAATGGACCTGGTGACGCATAAAGTCGCCCTAAAAGCGACAACTAGCGACACCCTGTAGACACGACACATCTATGCTTTTTTTATAATTTACAGATACTTGTGTGGTAGGGGGCTATTGATAAACTGTGTTGAAAGACATGGAGCGCTCTTGATAGCTACAAAGAGAAAGTAAGACCGAGCTGTTAGAAAATGAATTGCGGCAAGAGAGTGTCGAAAACCCATATCAATCAGGAAGGTCAGGCCACAGATACCGTCAGGCTCCCTTTAACAACATTGACATGCGCCCAGACACTCTTGCGGGCATCCTGCATCTCGATGCCCCAATTCCCGAATTCACCACCCAGCCCTTCCGTCAATGCCTCGCCAGCAGGCTGATAGAGAACGAGTGGAAGGAGGGCGAGCTGAGGGAGGAGAAATCGGGAAATGTCGCGGCGGGGTCACCCAGCCTGTCTCTAGTGGCCTATCGAACTGGTCATTTTCCCAGTGAGTCAGTTTTTCGCAGGGAGGATGTTCAGCAATTTTCGAGTGTCAAGGATTTACTACTCCATCAGCTCTCGCTTCCTTGTGCCCGCGATCTGGGCCTGGTGGAGAAATGCTTCATCCTGCCCGGCGTCGGCCCGCTAGCCTCGGCACGTACCGCCGAATGGATGCGCCGCCATGTCCCCGGCATGCATATCCCGGACTAGGTAGACGAACGCCTCAAGGGTGCCAAGGATCAAAAGGCGGAAGGCCGTGACCTCAGAATCGAGATAATCCAGCGATTGCGTGAGATCGAGGGTAAGAGTGGCGTGCATATCATGGCGCACCGCCAGGAGGCCTTCGTGCCCTAGAAGCGCGCGGGCATTCTGGGGGCGCGTATGCCATGGACACCCGAACCTCGCCCAACCCTTCGCCGTAAACCCGCTGGCCTGTGATTGATAGCGTCAAACTTCAGGAAGCAACGACAGAGTGATGACCCACAACGATATTGATCTTACTCAGTAACCATGGCCCCCCCCCCTAAGCGATCATTCGGGCTTCGAAGGCCTCTGGGCTGATCATTCCGATGGCACTGTGCCGGCGATGCCGGTTGTAGTTCAATTCAATATATTCGAACACCTGTCGTTTCATCGCTTTCCGGGGGTGAAATCGCTCGCCGTGAATCGCCTCGACCTTGAGACTGTGGAAGAAGCTCTCGGCACAGGAATTGTCATAGCAGTTTCCCTTGGCGCTCATGCTGCAGTGGAGGTCGTATCGGGACAGCAACGACTGATAGAGAGTCGAGCAATACTGGCTGGCGCGATCTGAGTGCACAATTTCATCTCTTGGCATCTTTCGATACCAAAGAGACATCTTCAGGGCATCAGCGGCCAAGTCGGCGATCATCCGTTCATTCATCGCCCAGCCGATGACTTTCCGCGAGTACAGATCGATCAATACTGCCAAGTAAAGCCAACCCTCGTTAGTCGCCAAGAACACTCACCCTTCTACTGGCAGGGCGTCGGAAGGTGCACGGAGCATGTCGGTAAGCAGCAAGCATTTTGTAGTTTCAGCGGTGCGGCACTAGACCAGCAAATACTAATGATATAGATTATCATTCAAATTATCGTAAGATATTTCACTATCTGCGTCGCTACTTGAGGGATACCGTCACTATGCGCAACATCTTGAATGCGGCACCAATTCACCGATGGTGCATGGCATTGTCTCTAGCATCGGCACTGGCCATTCCTCAACTCTCACAGGCGGCTTCTCGCATCGCCGTGCTGGACCCTGGCCATGCAGAGATAATCGTCGCGCTCGGCGCAGAGGAACAACTGGTTCTGGTACCGCAGGACCCCACTCTCGCCCGGGGATTGCAGGGAGCTGAGCGCTTCCATCGCCAGCCTTCCATCGAGGGACTGCTCGCGCATGAGCCCGACCTGTTGATTGGCGGCAATCCCCAACGGGACGCCAATGTCATGGAGCAGGCAGAACGACTGAGCATCCCTCACGTGATGCTGGAACGCACCCTGCCCGCCATCGAACGAGTGACAAGACTCGCAACGCTGATCGGGCAGCCAGAGCGTGGCCAGGCCTTGATCAGGCGTATCCAATCCGGCTATGCCAGCGCCGAGGCCATAAGCGAGACAGGTGCTACGCCGCGCCTGCTGCACATCTCCAGCGCCGGAGCCGGTACCAACGGCACCGTCACGGGAGCAGGCGCCGCTACCTCTGCCGATGCCCTGATCCGACGCGCTGGCGCCATCAATGTCGGTGCCGAAGCAGGACTCGACCGCTATCAGACCCTCAGTGCCGAAGGGGTAATGGCCATGGCGCCCGACGCCGTACTGGTGTCAGAGCTCGAGCTAGCGGCGCTCGGCGGTAAGCAAGGCATCTGGAGCAAGGTACCGGGTCTTGCACACACACCGGCGGCCCGTGAGCAACGCCTGATAGTGCTGGATCATGCCGCCATCAAGTTCGATGGGGCCAGCAGCGGCCTTGCCACCCACTCTCTCGCCGAGGCGCTGTACGCCCCATGACGCATCTCATCTCAGGGCTGGCCTTGCGACGGCCTGCTCTCACCCAACGCCTCTATCCGGGTCTGGCGCTTGCGGCACTGGCGGGGCTGGGCATCAGCCTCACGACAGGTGTGGTATCCCTACCGTTTCATGAGGTGCTGTCTGCACTGGCCGCCCCCTGGGCTGACGACACCGACCACGCGCTTGCTCATGCTGTGCTGTGGGAGCTTCGTCTACCGCGCGCCCTGATGGCCTTGCTGATCGGTGCAGCTCTGGCCGTGGCCGGCGCCGCCATGCAGGGGCTCTTTGGCAATCCACTGGCCGACCCGGGCATCGTCGGCGTCAGCAGCGGCGCCTCTCTCGGGGCCGTGATGATCATCGTGTTGCGCATCGATACTCTGGGCGCCTGGACGCTACCCATCGGCGCCTTCTGCAGTGGATTCGTCACTACCTGGTTGATCTACTTGCTGGCCAGGCCCACCAGCAACGGTGGTGACAATTCTCGCCTGCTGTTGATCGGGATCGCCATCAATGCCGTCGCCGGCGCATTGACCGGTTACCTCACCTATCTGGCCAGTGTCGAGCAACTGGAAAGCCTGATGTTCTGGTCGATGGGATCATTGGCGCGTGTGTCCTGGCTGTCGGTCATGATCATCGCGCCACTCACGCTGCTGGGTCTTGTGCTGTTGCGACGTCAGGCCGTGCCACTGGACCTGCTCGCCCTCGGCGAACGCCAGGCCCGCCATGCCGGTGTCGATGTCAAACGCCTGCGACTCAAGCTCATTACCCTGACCGCGTTGCTGACAGCCGCCGCCGTCGCCTTCACCGGCACCATCGGCTTCATCGGGTTGGTCGTTCCGCACCTCATGCGTACCCTGATTGGCCCCGGCCATCGCCATCTCTTGCCCTTGAGCGCCCTGGGAGGCGGAATCCTCTTGATGCTGGCCGACCTGGGAGCGCGCAGCCTGGACCCGCCCAACGAGATCCCCATCGGAATTCTGACTGCCACGCTCGGCGGCCCCTTCTTCCTGTGGCTGGTCGCCAGACGACGCGGTCCGGAGGCGAGCTGACATGGTGAATCTGCATCAGGTATCACTGACGCTCAACGGCCTCCAGCTGTTGGAAGACATCACGCTGGCATGCCCAGCTGGCAGCCTGACGGCACTGATCGGCCCCAATGGCGCAGGGAAATCGACCCTGCTGGGGCTGATGGCCGGTGATCGTCTCCCAAGCCAGGGCGAACTGAGGCTGGAAGGCCGCCCCATCGCGGAGTACAGCGTTCGCGATCTTGCCGCCAGGCGCGCCGTGATGCCACAGGACAACGTGCTGCGCTTCGCCTATCGAGTCGATGAAGTCGTCGCCATGGGACGCGCCCTGCGCGATCTCCCGCCGAACGAGGATGACGCCTGCATCGCGAAGGCCATGGCCGATGTGGAAATCCAGCATCTTGCCAGCCGCGATGCCATGACCCTCTCCGGCGGCGAACAGGCACGCACCACCTTTGCCCGAGTGCGCGTCCAGGAGGCCTCGCTGCTGTTGCTCGATGAGCCGACCGCAGCGCTTGATCTGCGCCACCAGGAACGCCTCCTGCAACTGGCCGCCCAGTGGGCCTCACGCGGGCACTGCGTGGTCGCCGTGATGCATGACCTGAATCTCGCAGCCGCTCATGCCGATCGACTGGTCCTGCTCGATCAAGGCCGGCTGGTCGCGCAGGGCTCACCCTGGCAGGTACTGGAGCAGCAGCGACTGTCTCGCGTCTACCGCCAGCCTGTCTGCGTGATGACTCACCCTCACCGTCATTGCCCGGTGGTCGTCACGACCCACCATGCTCACGCCCCGCATGACGCTCTTGACCCCCAAGAGCCTCTTGAGTCGCAAGACTTTCTTTAACCCCTGGCATCTCCTGAAAAGGCCTCCTCATGACCGACACTCTGAATCGTGCCAACGTAATGCACACCCTCGAACGAGAACATACCCTGGCGCGCCACCAGGCAGAGACACGCCGCCAGGAACGCGAGGCCCATGCAACCAGCGGTGACAGTGGCGCCGCGCTGCGCCGCTCCGGAAAAGGCTTCCGCGACGCCAGTCATTTTCAACATGCCTACCTGTCCATCGACCCGGCCCAGGGCGCATTGCTGTACATGCTGGCGCGCGCCGCAAAGGCGCGTCACTTCGTCGAGTTCGGCAGCTCCTTCGGTATCTCCACCCTCTATCTGGCCGCGGCCGCCGAAGACAATGACGGCCAGGTGATCGGCAGCGAGTACTACGCCAACAAGCGAGAGCACGCTCTGAACAACCTGCGTGATGCCGGCCTTGAGCACCGCGTCGACATCCGCCTCGGGGATGCAATGGAAACCCTCGCGAATGTTGACGACAGCATCGACTTCCTGTTTCTCGATGGCGAAAAGTCGCTCTACCTCCCTGTACTGGCCCTGCTGAAACCCCACTTGGCGCCCGGCGCCTTTGTGGTCGCCGACAATCTGGATCACTTCGAGGGCGTGCCGGGTGATTTTCGCCACGAGATCCAGCACGCAGAGGACTTCACATCGCGTCTGATCCCCTTCGGCAAAGGCATGCTCAGCGTTTCTCGCTATCGGGATTGATTTCTGCGCAGCATCGAGCCGGCCCACAAGAAGGCCGGCCTTCCAATGCCCCCCGTGACTCCTTGAAACCAATAACGATCAAGGGACCCCACACACCTAATGAACCAGCCCCATACGCTCACCGTCTGCTCTCGTCGAGTTGCCGCCAGTTGCGCCTCACTGTGCTGTCTCGCTGGTAGTGTCCAGGCACAGGAAACCCTCGAATCGCTAGAGACCATGACCGTCACCTCCGCCTCCGCGTCCGGCTACGCCATGGACCCCATGAATGCCCCCGCCAGCATCACGGTCGTCACTCGCGATCAGCTGGAGGGCAAGTCATATCGGGACATCAGCGAAGCGCTGCAGGATGTGCCTGGCGTCTACGTAGACGATGGCCCGTCCAGCAAGGGAGGCACGGGCGAGATCTCGATTCGCGGCCTGGATGCCAAGTACACCCTCATCCTGGTCGATGGCATCCCCCAGGGCTCCCAGCAGGCGTATTACAATGGCTATGGCTCGGGCGCCGAGTTCGGCTGGCTGCCTCCCATCTCGGCCATCGAGCGCATCGAGGTAATTCGCGGCCCGATGTCGACCCTGTACGGCTCCGATGCACTGGGCGGGGTCATCAATGTCATTACCCGCCCCACCGGCCGGGACTGGAGCGGCTCACTGAATCTCGACACTCTGGTCCAGGAAGACTCCGATTCCGGCAACCGTCACAAGGCCCAGTTCCGCGTCAGCGGCCCTCTGATAGAGAACCGGTTGTCCGCGACAATCATCGGCTCCACCCTGCAGCGTGATGAAGACCATCGCGAAGGTGGCTACAGCGACTTTGAGCGCCACGACCTCAATGCCAAGCTGGACTGGACCCCCGACACCGACAACCGGCTCTCGCTGGAAATCGGCCGAGGGACCCAGGACACCCTGGCCGATGTCGAACGCACGGGCAGCGACCACGATCTGGAAACTGAGCGCCAACACCAGACTCTGCGACATACCCACGAATGGGAAAACGGGCTGACCACTCGCAGCTATCTGCAACGTGAAACGCTTGAGCAGGATGACAACAGCTATCACTCCACCTACGAACGCGTGACGGCCAACAGTGCCACCGTGATGTCCTTCGGCGCTCACCTGCTGACGCTAGGTGCCCAGTACCGGGAGCAGAGCACGGAAAATCCGGGACGTGGCTTCGGCGAGGAGAATCTCGAGCGCTGGGACATGGCATTGTTCGCCGAGGATGAGTGGTTCCTGACCGAGCGTTTCGCCCTGACGACCGGTGTGCGCTGGGTCGATGACGAGAATTACGGCGACGAGATCGTGCCGCGACTGTATGGCGTCTATACCGCGACACCGCAGCTGACCTTCAAGGGTGGGGTGAGTGCGGGTTACCGAACCCCGGACCTGAAGGAAGGCGATTCCAATTGGATAGAGGGTGGCGGCGGGCCTGGGTGCGCAGACTGTCGCAATGTCGGCAACTCCGATCTTGAGCCGGAAAAGAGCACCACCTATGAAATCGCTGCCCTATGGCAAGGCGATGACGGGCTGAGTGCAGGCGCGACGCTCTACCACACCGATTATCGGGACAAGATCGACTCCCCCGTGGTCTGCGACACGCGCGAGGGCGATGCCAGCTGCCTGTATCAGGGGGATGACTACACCGCGATCTATCAGTACATCAATGTCGACAAGGCCACCGTCAATGGGGTCGAACTGAATCTGGGGATGCCGTTGGGCGAACGCGTCGACCTGCGAGCCACCTACAGCTTCACTGACAGCGAACAGCGCAGCGGGAACAACCAAGGATTGCCGCTAAATGACCAGCCTCGCCACCGCGCGACCCTGGGGCTGGACTGGCAGGCCTCTCCCCGCACGCGGGTATGGTCCCAGGCTCGCTTCAAGGGAGAGGCAGAGCAGGTCGCCACCAAAAGCGGGCTTAGCGATGCCTACCCCAGCTATACCCTGGTGGATATCGGTGTCCGTCATCGACTGAATTCGACCGTCACACTCTACGGAGGCATCTACAACCTCTTCGACAAGACCATCGATCAGGACACCTACGGCACAGTGCTGGATGGCCGCCGCTTCAATACCGGACTACAGGTACAATTCTGACGTTCGGGCACCAATACGACCCAAAAGCGTCTGACACCCAGTAACACCGAGCAGCGGATGGGCCCTGACTGCCATCCGCTGCTTCTCGTGACAGCGCGCCGCGCACTCTTTTCTTCATCCAAAGGCGTCTCGATGTTTCCTCCGACTGACTCTGATCACAATTCCTCCCTGCCGCCCTCTGAGGTATCCAATGCTCTGCCACTGGGCATGCCAGCGACACGCAAGCTGTCTGCCCATGACCTGAGCCTGGTAACCCTTGCCCTGCTCGACGAGGAGAAAAGCTTCGGCAGTCAGCTAGGGGATCGCATCGACGCGCTCTCCAATGGCTTCTATCGCCCGAGTCCCGGCATGCTCTATCCGGTTCTCAAGAGTCTCGCCGAGCAGGGACTCATCACACAGCGACGTGAAGGACGCCGCAAGTATTACAGCCTGACTGAGGAAGGCAGCATCTACCTGACGACACAACGCACCAGTGCCCAACGGGTCACATCCCGACTGGACTCCGCAGGACGCAAACTCAATGCCTTGTTCGCCGACCTGGCCCATAGCCTGGGAGACGAGACGCAAGCCATGCCGCTGGCACAGGAGCTGCTGACCGCGCGGATGGACATGAAAGCTGCCTTGCATGAAAGCCGCGGCGCCTCGCCTGAAGCACAGCGACGCATCCTGACACTGCTGCAAGAGACTACTGCGCGAATTCGTCAGGAAAGTCGCCAATAGCCTCGGGAGACACAAGAGTATCAGGCAGCTTGGCGTCGAGAGCCCAATTGTAGAGGGTTGTTGCGGTGACGCCTTCCTGTTCGGCCAATTCCGGGATTGTCATGCTCATAGGCGGCGCCATCTTCTTGAGGATGGCTTCCTTACGCTCTGTGGAATAACGCACGTTGAACACCTCTCAACCCGTTTAGGTGACAACTACGCTGGCAGATAGGGCGTCTGATACGAAAAAAACAAACCTTCTCAGGAAACAATTCTTTACAAATCGGACTTCGTCGCTGAACGCTTCTTTCTGATGCCCGGTTTAGTGACGCTTGAGGGACTATATACCAAAGTATTAAAAAAGACACGACATCATAAAAATATCATATAATAAAAATAACCTAAAGATCTTGGACTAAAGCGAGAAACATAAAATTACCTGGCCAAAAAACAGCAAAAGGGAAAATAAGAAAATATTTAAATTAGAAGGGTATGAAAAAACACATTAGAAAACTCTGCTTTTTTGAAAAATAAAAAATATTGTAAATTCAGATAGATAGAAACATTTGGCGAAAAAAATATTACTTTTTTAAACAATAAGAAGACAAAAAACACAGCTATTTCCTCGTAGCTCTAAAGAAAATTAAAGAAAATATAGAAGAAAACATTTCTATCAACACAAGCTATCTCATGGCAAAAAGTATACTCAAAGAAAATAAAAAATCAGCTAATTCTCAAAAAATACATTGATTTTGTGCACTTTATTCGAAGCTGAAAATAACTTTACAAAGCTCTCTAAACACTATTTTTTCCCTGATCACACCTCTAAAAGCAATTTGTTTGTTCAAAAAGACTGTGCTAAAAGTTTTCTATCTGCAGAGGTCGGATGATCGGGTTTCGCAACGAGGACATCCTTTCTGGCCTTACGTGAGCTCATCAAGCAATTTATTCAGGAAAGGCTTTATGGACATCAAGCTGCATAAGCAAGCGACGACGACACCGGAAATTCTTGCCGACACCCAAATAGCTCCTGCCGGTATGTCCAAAAAATATCATGCTCGTCAGTTTGGGGTCAGCGTCTCATCTACCCAGCGCTGGCGTCATCGTGATGATGTCCTTAATCGTCCCAAAACACGTCATAACCTACTGCCGACTCTGACCTCTGAACAAGAAGAGATAGTCATCGCCGCTCGGGCACTACTACGGCTGGGACTCGATGATCTACTTGTTGTTGCTCGTGAATCCCTGAATCTCAATCTGTCACGTTCCGCGCTCCAGCGTATGCTCAAACGACGTGATGTACCGACTCTTGCCCAGCTGGCGCGTCAAGACGCGGAACAGAACGAGAAGCCCAAGCACCGGCCTTTAATGGATTATGAACCCGGATATGTGCACATTGATATCAAGCACTTGCCCCAAAGGCTTGATGGAGATCAGAAGCGTTATCTCTACATCGCGATTGATCGTGCCACTCGGTGGGTGTATCTGGAGGTCAGATCTAGTCAATCTACAAAAGAGGCTCGTGTATTCATGAGATGCGTGGAAGAGAGGGCTCCCTTCACTATTTGTAGGGTGCCGGATGATCGGATTTCACAACGAAGCTATCCTTTGTTAGCCTCTCGTGAGCTCATCAAGCAATTGATTCAG
>NZ_JASSPL010000016.1:0-88728 GCF_030264805.1 Cobetia sp. LC6
GTACGTCCCATTCGTCTAGTGGTCCAGGACACCGCCCTTTCACGGCGGTAACAGGGGTTCGAACCCCCTATGGGACGCCATTCTGTTTTACGCCGCAGTTTTTGTGTTTCGACAGGCGGGAATAGCTCAGTGGTAGAGCACAACCTTGCCAAGGTTGGGGTCGCGAGTTCGAATCTCGTTTCCCGCTCCAGTCGAATGTGACGTTGCAAGCAAAAGCATGACATAGCAGTACGCCATCGCCTGACAGACACGATCATCGTGTTACGTCACTGGCGATTTTTTTGTGCCTGGAATTCCTCTCCACCCTGTTCTGCGCCGCTCGCTGGTGCTGTCCCCCGCGTGATTTTCTCTCTCTGCTTGTTTCCCGTGGCGCACTGATGCCTTTCTGCCGTGTGTCTGATGTGGCAGCGCCGAATGCGTTACCATGCGCATCCAATATCTTGCGTCTGATTTTCATGTTCGCGGACTGCGCAACAATGCCATCACTGGTGCGCAATTGTTCTCAGATGCGTCTTTTCTGCTGTGCTGACTGACAGCGTCAATCGATTACAGGTGTCCGATGTCACGACCTGCCTTGTCTATCCGTGGCCTGACCAAGGTCTACGGCAACGGTTTTGAGGCGCTCAAGGGGATTGATCTTGATGTCCCCGAGGGCGATTTCTTCGCGCTGCTGGGCCCCAATGGGGCCGGCAAGTCCACGACCCTCGGCGTGGTGAGTTCGCTGGTGCAGAAGACCGCAGGCAAGGTCGAGATCTCAGGGATCGATATCGACAAGGACTTCTCGAAGGCCAAGTATCACCTCGGTGTCGTACCGCAGGAGTTCAACTTCAATCAGTTCGAGAAAGTGCAGGACATCGTGATGACCCAGGCGGGTTATTACGGCATGCCGATGAAGGAAGCGCGCCCGCGTGCCGAGCGCCTGCTCAGGGACCTCGGGCTGTGGGACAAGCGCGACACTCCGTCACGCATGCTGTCCGGTGGCATGAAGCGCCGCCTGATGATTGCCCGTGCGCTGATCCACAAGCCGCGTCTGTTGATTCTCGATGAGCCGACGGCCGGTGTGGATATCGAATTGCGCCGCTCGATGTGGGAATTCATGCGCCGCATCAATCGTGAGGAGGGCACCACCATCATCCTCACCACGCATTACCTGGAAGAGGCCGAGAGCCTGTGCCGCAACATCGCCATCATCAACCATGGCGAGATCGTGCATAACACCAGCATGCGTGAGCTGCTCAAGGAGCTGGATGCAGAAACCTTCCTGCTCGACATCCGTGAGCCGCTGACCAAGGCACCGGTGATTGCCGGGTTCGAAGTTTCCTTGAGTGATCCTCAGCAGCTGGCGCTCGCCGTGCGCAAGGGCCAGTCGATCAATACCGCCTTCGCGGCGCTGGATCGCGCCGGTGTCACCGTGGTGTCGATGCGCAATCGTGCCAACCGTCTCGAGGAGCTGTTCGTCGACCTGGTCGAGCGTTCCAACGCCGAAAGCGGTATCGCCTCCAATGTTGCCAAGGAGATCACGCAGTGAACCCCCGTCAGCTATGGGTGGCTCTGGTCACCATCGTCGTCAAGGAAGTCCGTCGTTTCACGCGCATCTGGCCGCAGACACTGTTGCCGCCTTCCATCACCATGACGCTCTATTTCGTCATCTTCGGCAATCTCATCGGCTCGCGCATCGGCACCATGGACGGCATCAGCTACATGGATTACATCGTGCCGGGGCTGATCATGATGTCGGTGATCACCAACTCGTATTCCAACGTGGCCTCGTCATTCTTCTCCAACAAGTTCCAGCGCAGCATCGAGGAGCTGATGGTCTCGCCACTGCCATCGTGGATCATCCTGCTCGGCTACATCATCGGTGGCGCCGTGCGCGGGCTGGGGGTCGGCATCATCGTGACCGCCGTGGCCTTCCTGTTCACGGACCTCGATATCCATCATCCCTTCCTGACCATCATGGTCGTGGTGCTGACGGCGCTGCTGTTTTCCATCGGTGGCTTCATCAATGCGCTGTTCGCCCGCAAGTTCGATGACATCTCGATCATTCCGACCTTCGTGCTCACGCCGCTGACCTACCTGGGGGGCGTCTTCTATTCCATCCACATGCTGCCGGAATTCTGGCAGACGGTGTCGCTGGCCAACCCGATCCTCTACATGGTCAACACCTTCCGCTACGGCATTCTGGGCGTCTCGGATATCAGCGTCGGCCCGGCGATGGCGGCTATCGTGGCCTTCATCATCGGCCTGTTCGCCTTCGCGCTGTGGCTGCTGGAGCGTGGCAAGGGCATCCGCAGCTGAAGATGTCGCCCAGACGATGATGGTAAGATGCGCGCTATTGCGCCAGTGCATGCAACGCCGGCTTCTGCCGGCGTTCTGCTGTCTGCGCCCCTGATACCGATGCGTTATTGGCCTATTTCACTGGAGTGCTGTCATGGCTCACCCCACTGCCGTCAACGTGCCCGATGAGGCGCGCCCCGAGACCCTCAAGGATGCCCCGCTCGGGCGAGAATCCGCCTATCCCGAGCACTACGATGCCAGCCTGCTGTTCCCCATCACGCGGGCAGCCAACCGTGGCCCCATCGGCATCGATGACGCGGCGTTGCCGTTCGTCGGTGAGGATGAGTGGCACGCCTTTGAAGTCTCCTGGCTGGATGAGGCCGGCAAGCCGTGGGTGCGCGTGGCCCGTTTTCGCCTGCCGGCAGCCTCGCCGAACCTGATCGAATCGAAGTCCTGGAAGCTCTATCTCAACAGTCTCAATCAGAGTCGTTTCCCCGATCAGGCAGCGGTGCAGGCAACGCTGGAGCGTGACCTCGCCGCCGCGGCCGGTGCGCCGGTCGAGGTGCGCCTGATGGAGCTGGACGATGCCGAGCTGGACGTCGGGTGCCTGCCGGGAGAGTGCCTCGATGACTTGCCGATCAGCGTCGAGCACTACACGCCGTCGCCGGAGCTGCTCAGCGCCGATGCCGCCGACATCGTCAGCGAAGACCTGCACAGCCATCTGCTCAAGTCCAACTGCCCGGTCACTGGTCAGCCCGACTGGGGCAGCGTCTGGATTCGTTATCGCGGCCCGCGTATTGATCGCGAGCGCCTGCTGGCCTATCTGATCAGCTATCGCCAGCACCAGGATTTCCATGAGCACTGCGTAGAGCACCTGTTCGTCGACCTGATGGCGCGCGTGAAGCCCGAGTCTCTGCTGGTGATGGCGCGCTACGTGCGGCGTGGCGGCCTGGATATCAGCCCGTGGCGCGCCACGGCGGATCTCGAGGTCGAGGCCCGCGCCAGTCTGCCGCTGCGCCTCTCCCGGCAGTAGTCGTCTATGTCTCCTCGCCGGTCAGATAGCGCCTTGCCAATCAGATAGATAGCAGCGAGTGATGAGACGACGTACCGGCGACATGCTAGTCTGAGAATCATTCTTATCTTAAGTCTGTGACAGGAGAGACGATGGACGCGCTGACGTTACTGCATGAACGCAATTCCATGGGCAAGTTGATGGCGCCGGCCCCGAGCGCTGAGCAGATGGAGGCCATCTACCAGGCCGCCCTGCGCGCGCCGGACCACGCCGAGCTGACGCCCTGGCGCTTCATCGAATTCACGGGGGCCGGGCTTGAGCGTCTCGGCGAGCTGTTCGCCGAGGCGGAGCGCAACAAGTCGCCGGCCGGTGACGAGGCCGCCCAGGCCGCTGCCAGCAAGAAGCCGCTGCGTGCGCCGATGGTGATCGCGGTGATCGCCAGGGTCACGCCGGACCACCCCAAGGTGCCGCGTGTCGAGCAGGTGGTCAGTGCCGGCTGTGCCGCCCACGCCATGCTGTATGCCGCTCAGGCCCAAGGGCTCGGTGGCATGTGGCGCACCGGTGGCTACGCCTTTGACCCCATCGTGCACGCAGGGCTGGGCATGGGCGAGCAGGATGAGCTGGTCGGCTTCCTCTATCTTGGCACCCCGGGCGGACGCCTCAAGCCATTGCCGAACCGCAACAGTGCCGACTTCGTCGAACGCTGGCAGTGAGGCGCTGAATGAACGAGCCGTCGCGCTTGAGTGGTGAGGCCTGGCCACCGTTGCCTTTGCCGCGTGACGGGCAGGGGCGGTCGGGCAGTCTCGTGGCACCGGTCAGCGACGACCTGTCACGGTTTCGTGGCTGGCTGACGCAGGCGATCCCGCTGGCTGCTCATCTGGGGCTTGTCGAGATGCAGTGGTCAGAGCCCGAGCGTGCGACGGGTCAGCTGAGCTGGCATCTGCATCTGCCGCCCAATCTCAATGACAAGGGCACTGCCTTCGGCGGCGCCATGAGTCTCGAGGCGACCCTGTGTGGCTGGAGCTGGCTGACGCTCTGGCTACGTGCCCGCGGTATCCAGCGCGATATCGTGGTGTCGCAGGCCAGCCAGCAGTTTCTGGCTCCGGTCAGTGGCGACTATCACATCATCTGCGCGCCGGATGACATGGCGGCGCTGCACGAGGTAGGCGAGCGCCTGGCGGCAGGACGGCGAGCACGACTGTCGCTGACCCAGCAGCTGTGGTGTCAGCTCGAAGGGCAGTCCGCTCCGCGACTGTGTTTCGAGGCCCGTGGCGATTACGTGGTGCTGGGGCCGTGATGACGAGCACGGCCTCGGGCCAATGGATGGGTCGAGAGCACAGATTGAAAGCGCAGGGCGGAGGCAGAGCGAGTGCACTGACGCTATCTATCTGAAAGTTTTTGGAAAAAAGGCTTGCGCCACTCGAAGGTTATCGATAATATACGCCGCGTTCTCAAGGGAAACACGACGCAGTCGGGTGACCAATGAGAGCACTGATCTGGAGGGGTGTCCGAGTGGTCGAAGGAGCACGCCTGGAAAGTGTGTAAGTCGAAAGGCTTCGAGGGTTCGAATCCCTCCCCCTCCACCAGATTCAGAAAAGCCCGCATCTCACGATGCGGGCTTTTCGCGTTTCTGAGCGAGCTATCGAGCTTGCACTACAGCGTCTGTCATCCTGAGCTGTTATCATGCCCGCCTTCAGACTCACCCCATCGCCTGTCGAACCTTTCCCGAACGCCTGATCGACACTCATGACGCTGTCATGCCGTCAGTGGCGTGCTCGGGTGACGTCGGGTCCGCCTCCGGAATGCCCGGGGCACGAGATGGCGTGAGGCAAGACCGATTCCGCCTGCAAGAGGACATGAGATGGCTCGTATTGCCATGGCACGCCACATTCTGGTGAAGACCGAGGCCGAGGCGCAGCGTCTCAAGCAGTCACTGGAGCGCGGCCAGCCGTTCGAGAAACTGGCCAGGAAGCACTCCACCTGTCCCTCCGGCAAGCAGGGCGGTGACCTGGGCGAAGTGCGTCCCGGCCAGATGGTCGGCGGCATTGATCGCGCCATCTTCAAGGGGCCGCTCAATACCCTGCAGGGGCCGCTGAAGAGCAAGTTCGGCTATCACCTGCTGGAAGTCTTCTTCCGCGGCTGATATCTGCCAGGCCTTTGCGGCTCCCCGTATCTCCCGGCGCCAGCGTGACACTTCGTCACCGCCCACCTTTTTCATTTCAAACGGATATTCCCTCGTGATCTCTACCGCCAATCTCACCATGCAGTTCGGTGCCAAGCCGCTGTTTGAAGACGTCTCCGCCAAGTTCGGGCGTGGCAATCGCTACGGTCTGATCGGCGCCAACGGCTGCGGCAAGTCGACCATGATGAAGATTCTCGGTGGCGATCTGGAGCCGTCCGGTGGTCACGTCATGCTCGAGCCCAATACCCGTCTGGGCAAGCTGCGCCAGGACCAGTTCGCCTATGAGGAATACACGGTGCTCGACACCGTCATCATGGGTCACGAGCGTCTGGCCGTGGTCAAGGCCGAGCGTGACCGCATCTACTCGCTGCCGGAGATGAGCGAGGAAGACGGCATGAAGGTCGCCGACCTCGAGGTCGAATTCGCCGAGCTGGATGGCTACACCGCCGAAGCGCGTGCCGGTGAGCTGCTGATGGGCCTCGATATCCCCATCGAACAGCACCTGGGGCCGATGAGTGAAGTCGCGCCGGGCTGGAAGCTGCGCGTGCTGCTGGCGCAGGCGCTGTTCTCCGATCCTGACGTCCTGCTGCTCGATGAGCCGACCAACCACCTGGACATCAACACCATCCGCTGGCTGGAAGGCGTGCTGACCGCGCGTTCCAGCACCATGATCATCATCTCGCACGACCGTCACTTCCTGAACAGCGTCTGCACCCACATGGCGGACCTGGATTACGGAGAGTTGCGTCTGTTCCCGGGCAACTACGACGAGTACATGACCGCCGCTACCCAGGCGCGTGAACAGCTGCAGGCCGACAACGCCAAGAAGAAGGCACAGATCGCCGAGCTGCAGTCCTTCGTCAGTCGCTTCTCCGCCAATGCCTCCAAGGCCAAGCAGGCGACCTCGCGTGCCAAGCAGATCGACAAGATCCAGCTCAACGAGATCAAGCCGTCCTCACGCGTCAGCCCGTTCATCCGCTTCGAGCAGACCAGGAAGGTCCACAACAACGCGGTGATGATCGACAAGCTCTCCAAGGGCTTCGACGGCAACACCCTGTTCGAGAACTTCAGCTTCACGGTCGCCGCCGGTGAGCGTGTCGCCATCATCGGCCCGAACGGCATCGGCAAGACTACGCTGCTGCGCACCCTGGTCGGCGAGATGCACCCGGACGCCGGTGAAGTGAAGTGGACCGACGCCGCGGACGTCGGCTACTACGCGCAGGACCACGCCCATGACTTCGCCAACGACATGAGCCTCTACGACTGGATGGCGCAGTGGACCGGCGGCGGCGAGCAGGTCGTGCGTGGCACCCTGGGTCGCATGCTGTTCTCCAATGACGACATCCAGAAGTCGGTCAAGGTCATCTCCGGTGGCGAGCAGGGCCGCATGCTGTTCGGCAAGCTGATCCTCAAGCAGCCCAATGTGCTGGTGATGGATGAGCCGACCAACCACCTGGACATGGAATCCATCGAGGCACTCAACCTCGCGCTGGAAAACTACCCGGGCACCCTGATCTTCGTCAGCCACGACCGCGAATTCGTCGGTTCGCTGGCCACCCGCATCATCGAGCTGAAGGCCGATGGCGTGGTCGACTTCTCCGGCACCTACGACGACTACCTGCGCAGTCAGGGCGTCATCGTCTGAGGCGCGCCGTGACTGGCTAGTCTGTCCGGTCTGACAAGACACCCTCATCGTCTCTGACGGTGGGGGTGTCTTGTTTTCCATGTCCGGCCGCTGGCTGCGACAGGCTTCTGGTAGAATGCCGGCCCGCGTGTGTCTGCACGGCCGATTCCCTTTCCTTTCTTCGCTTCACGGAGTGTCCCGCATGGCCACATACGACGTCATCATCATCGGCGCAGGCGCGGCAGGCCTGATGTGTGCCGCCACGGCAGGCTATCAGGGCAAGCGCGTGCTGGTGCTGGACCACGCCAACAAGGCCGGCAAGAAGATCCTGATGTCCGGCGGTGGGCGCTGCAACTTCACCAATCTGGATGCCGGCCCCGCCAACTTCTTCTCGCGCAATCCGCACTTCTGCATCTCGGCGCTCAAGCGCTACACGCCGCACCATTTCCTGGAACTGGTGGAGCGTCATGGGCTGGAGCACGTCGAGAAGAAGCCGGGACAGCTGTTCTGCGCCGATTCCGCCAAGGATCTGCTGGCGATCCTGCTGACGGAGTGTGAATGGGCCGGGGCGGAGATTCGCCTGAGTACGCGCATCACCTCGCTGGAGCGCGCGGGCGAGGGCATGCGGGTCGAGACCAGCAATGGCACGCACACGGCGGGACGCGTGGTGGTGGCCACCGGCGGCATGTCGATCCCGACGCTGGGCGCGACCGGCTTCGGCTACGACATCGCGCGCCAGTTCGGGCTCGAGGTCACCGAGACCTACGCGGCGCTGGTGCCGTTCACGCTGACCTCGCAGTGGAAGGAGCGTCTGTCGCCGCTGTCAGGGCTTGCCTGTGACGTCAGTGTCACCGCCGGCAAGGGCCATTATCGCGAACCGATGCTGATCACCCATCGCGGGCTTTCCGGACCGGCGATGCTGCAGGCTTCCAGCTGGTGGACACCCGGTCAGCCGCTGGACATCGACCTGCTGCCGGGCGTGGATGCCTACGCCGAGCTGCTCGCCCTGCGTGAGCAGCATCCCAGACGCCAGATCGGCCCCTGGCTTGGCGAGCGCCTGCCCAAGCGCCTCGCCCAGTCGCTGGTCGAGTGGCAGGACGCTGATGCCGGCCGCATCAGCGAGCGCAGTCTCGCCGAGCTCTCCAACGCGCGTCTTGAACAGCTGGCCAAGGCGCTCAATCACTGGCAGCTCAAGCCGGCGGGCACCGAAGGCTGGCGCACCGCCGAGGTGACGATGGGCGGCGTGGTCACCGATGCCATCTCACAGAAGGACTTCAGCGTGCGCGATCTGCCGCAGCTGGCCTTCATCGGCGAGGTGCTGGATGTCACCGGCGAACTGGGCGGCTACAACTTCCAGTGGGCGTGGTCCTCGGCGGTGGCCTGCGGCCTGAACTGCTGACCGGCACCTTCTCGCCACTGGCTGCGCCTCACGCCATCTGCTGGCGGATGGTGGGCAGGCGCTGCTCGACCAGCGCGACGAAGGCCTCGATCACCGGACGGGCCGGTGTGGTGGGGTAGTGCAGTTCCAGCGGTACCGCGCCGAGTGCCGGGCGCAGGGGAATGAACTGGCAGCCATCACGTTGCAGGCGGCGAATGCAGCCGGGCGCGATGGCGACTCCCAGTCCCGCCGCGACCTCACTGAGCAGTGTCTGCATCAAGGCCGGTTGTCGCTGGATGCGTGGTGAGAAGCCGGCATCGCCGCAGGCACTGATGATCTGATCGAACAGCCCCGTCGCCTGCCCGCGCTGAAACAGCACGAAATCCTCCTGCGCAAGCTCGCTGAGAGCCAGTCGCTTGCGGTGCGCCAGACGATGCCCCTCGGGTACCACCGCCATCAGCCTATCCTCGTAGACTGCCACGGCGGTCAGGCTGTCACGCTGCTCGCTGGGGAGCGGGCGCGACAGCCCGATGTCGATCTCGTCACGCGCGAAGGCATCCAGCTGCTGCTGGGCACTCATCTCATGCAATGACAGGCTGACCTCGGGATGGTCGCTGACGAAGTCGCGCATCAGTCCGGGCACGAAGCTTGCGCAGGCCGAGCTCATGTAGCCGATGCGCAGTGTGCCGGTCTGGCCGCTGGCAGCCATCGCCACGCGCTTGCGTGCCTGTGCCTCAAGCGCCAGCATGCGCTGCGCTTCTTCAAGCAGGGCCTCCCCCGGTGCCGTCACCTTCACTTCCCGCGTATTGCGCCACAGCAGGCTGACGCCCAGCTCGGCTTCGAGGTCGGCGATCTGGCGGCTGATGGCGGGTTGCACGGTATGCAGCTCACGGGCGGCGGCCGAGAAACTTCTGTGCGTCGCCACCGCGACGAAGGTTTTCAGTGTGCGGAGTTCCATGCCGGCCCTCGTGGCTGATTGATGTCCAGTCAGTATAAGTCATATCAAGTATTGTCATTTCTATTATAAGCCTGCACTCGCTAGTCTGAAGGCCTGCCAAGCCTCCCTTCGTCAGTCTCTGCCGTCTCGCCTTGTCTCCTGTTTCTGGCTGATTGCCGCTGGCCTTGCCTCGCGAGCACACAAGCCAGCGAGAAGGCGGGGCGCGTAGCGGCTGTCAGGAGGGTTCTGAATTCGAGTGGAGCCAATATGACGACATCAACGAGTGGAGTGGCCGCGCAGGATACGCGCGGGCCCTCACAACCGCTTTCTGCCGGCGGCCGTTTCACGCTGCTGGCCATTGCCTGTCTGACCATCATGGTGGGCACCGTGGTCGCGCCGGGGCTTCTGAGCATCGCTTCGGCGCTTGAGGTGGAGAGCCATGCCAGCTGGCTGATCACCCTGCCGTCGCTGGGTGCCGTGCTGTTTGCCCCCATCGCGGGGCGCATGATCGATCGTATCGGTGCCTATCGCGCGCTGACAGGCGGGCTGTTTCTGTATGGTCTGCTGGGGGCAGGCGGTGCCCTGCTGGAAGGCATGGTGTCGGTATTTGCCGATCGCATCCTCTTGGGGGGCGTGACCGCGCTGGTGATGGCGGGGGGCACCACGCTGATCTCCGAGTGGTACCACGGCCATGCGCGTCTGGCGATGATCGCCCAGCAGGGCATGTCCATCGAGCTTGGCGGGGTGATCTTCCTGTTCGTCAGTGGTGTGCTGGCGGGGTTTGCCTGGCAGCTGCCTTTCCTGCTCTATCTGCTGGCGTGGCTGCTGCTGGCCATGCTGTGGATGATGGTGCCGAGGCAGTCACCTGCAGCCCCTGATGAAACGGCTGGCCAGTCGGGTCAGCAGGCGCTGTCAGCTTCGCTCACCAGTGTCTATCTGGCGGCGGCCATGGCCATGACCCTGTTCTTCACCGCCATCGTCATGCTGCCCAAGCGCCTGAGCCTGCTGGGGCTGAACGAGGCCTCCACCGGCATCTTCCTGGCGGCGATCTCGCTGGTCGCGGTGGTGGCAGCGATGCTGATGCCAAAGGTCTCACGTGCCTTGCGCGAGATGCCGACGCTGGTACTTGCCTTCCTGCTCTATGCCGGCAGCCTGTTCGTCTTCCAGCAGGCCGAGAACATGACCCTGATGAGTGTCGGGGCCGTCTTGTCCGGCATGGGCTTCGGCTTCTCGATCCCGTTGCTCAACCACATGACGGTGGAGCGCAGCCACGCCTCGGTGCGCGGTCGCAATCTCTCCTACCTGACGATGGCGATCTTCCTGGGACAGTTCCTGACGTCCTTCCTGGAATTCCTGCCCGGTGACGGTAGCAATGTCTTCGGCGCCGCCGCCGTGCTGGGGCTGATCTTCGCGGTGCTCTATCTGGGCGTGTATCTGCTCAAGCGTGACAGCCGCAGCGCCTGATCGCGGCAGGGGTCACGGAGCTGCACGTCGCAGAGACGAAAAAAGCCCCGCCACCTGAATCTCAGGTGGCGGGGCTTTCGCTGTAATGCCGTGATCATTTGTCGAACAGTACTCTCAGACGGCGAATCATCACCCAGCCCATCAACCCGCGCTTGAGCAGGCTCAGGCCCTTCTTTGGCCGGAACCCGCCCCGCGCCGCGATCAGGCCGCCCACCAGCACCAACGGACCGCGGTATTGCTGGACCTTGGCCCAGCCGCGGTCGATGGGGGCGGTGGCCTCCTTGAGTTCGCGCATCGCATGGCTGACATCGAGGCGCTGCTGACTGATGCGTGCTTCGAGTTCCGCACGCCGGGCGTCACGCGGATGTGCTGACCGGCGTCCGCTTCCCTGTACGGGGGGCAGCGCCGGCTCGCGTCGCGCGAGGGACTGTCTGGAAGAACTCATCTCGTCTCCTTGGCAGGCACTGGCAGGCGGGGCATCAAAGGTTTTCGCGTTGGCGCTGGCGTTCCAGCGCGTCGGCACGCACATCCTTGAGGCTGTCGCTGTCACGGCTCAGGTTGCTGAGCGTGGAACGCAGCAGGCTGCGCTGGGAAGCGATCACCTTGACGCGCCAGGCGATCAATCCCCCCAAGGCCAGCAGGATACCGCCGCTCAGGGCGATGGCCAGCAGGCGATGGGTATCCCAGAAGGCCACGACCACCAGCAGGATCGCCAGGCCGATGCCGAAGCAGATCAGCATCAGGGCGATACCCGACAGCAGCAGCATCACGAACAGCCGTTCGCGTTCTTCCTCGAGCTCCAGCACGGCGAGACGCAAGCGCGTCTCGCCACTCTCGACCAGGCTCGCAGTCAGACGTCGGATGGCGCCAAGTACGCGTTCAACCGGCCCTTGCTCCTGCATCAGCGACGGCCAAGCAGCATGCCGACGACGACACCGGCGGCCGCGCCGATACCGACACTGGTCCACGGATTGTCGTGCACGTAGCGGTCAGCGCAGTCAACGGATTCGCGTGCGCCGGCGGCGAGACGATCGCCCTGGGCGCTGAGGCGGGCGCGGGTGGCTTCCAGGCGAGTCTGGGCGCGGGCGCGGGCTTCCTTCATGCTCTCGCGGGAATCTTCGGCCGAGGCGTGCAGCAGTTCCTCGACGGTCTGGGACAGATGGCGCAGATCTTCCTTCAGCTGGTCGGTGTTGGCACCGGTCGCGGAAGTGGTGTGATCGCCGATCTTTTGCATAGCCATGGTGTAACTCCTTCCCGTATGTCGAATCAGATTTCGCGAATGGTGAGCGCGGTGTTGTCTGCGCTTGACTCTCGAACTCTCTCTTCCCTGGGGCGCCGCAGGCGGCAGGGCATGACCTGAATCCACTTGCACGAGACTTCCTGCAAGTATCGTCAGCACGTCGTCATGACGTGTCTTGCGTGGTCATGCACAAGTCGTGGGGGTCGAATGCGACAAACACAAGGGCAAGACACGCACAGAGCACGATATCGCCATGTCGCGTGCGGGAGGCATGATCTGGATCATGGATGTGCCACCTGGCGCTCATGGGCAGTCCACATGGGCGGTGCATACGGTGGGCAGATGGCAAGACGGGCAGCCTGGGCTGCCCGTTGCGGGAGGGGTATGCGAGTTCCTTGATCAGGTCTCCTGCATCAGAACTCTTGCATCAGGTCTCTGGCGAGCCGGCGAAGAAGGTATTGATCGAGAAGCCCAGGCCAAAGCGATTCACGCTGTGGTCGTAGTCGATCAGGCTCTCACCGTAGCCGTGGTAGTACTGCACGTAGCCACGCACCTTGCCGAACAGCGGGAAGGAGTAGTCGAGCTGGTTGCCGTAGTTGCCCTTGGAGGGGTTGCCACGCACCATCCAGGTGACTTCGTGCTGATCGGAGGTATAGCCGACCGTGATGTCGCCATAGCCGATGTAGTTGTAGAGGTCCGGATTGTCGTCCTCGCCGGACTCCTCCGGTACGCGCCAGTGCGGCGTGACCGCGATGGCCCAGTCACCGTTCTGGAACATCATGTCGGCGTAGACACGGTTCCAGCTGCGCGACAGCGGGTCGGAACGTCCGTTGGACTGATGCGCGAAACCGATGCGGTTGCGGGTATTGGTCCAGCCGAACAACTCATAACGATTGTCGAACTGCAGGAAGGCTTCCGGTTCGTAATTGGTCTCGCGGAACGGCGCCGAGGCATCGGAGTTGTAGGCCTGCCACCAGCTGCGCTGGGTATAGGCGAAGAACAGGTCGCCATTGTCACCGAAGATGTCATCCATCAGCTCGACCTTGAGGCTGAGCTGGTATTTCACCTCGGTCTTGTCCACCTCGCCTTCCCGGGTGACTTCGGCAAAGCCGTTGGCATCCGGGTTGGTGTTGTAGGCCCAGGGCAGCAGGTAGTTGCGCTTGTAGGCGGTGATGGCAAGCGGATTCTTCTCGGCATCGTCCTCGAGAACGACACGCTCCTTGGCACGCTGCTGGGCCAGGCTTTCATCGAGGGGCGCGCCAGGGCTATGGCCTTGCGCCCCCTCGGTTTCAGCCGCCTCCGCCGAGTCGCGAGCGTAGTCCGCATCCTCCCGGTTGGAGAGAAATACCTGCTCGGTACGCGGGTCACTCTTGACGTCCTCCGCCGTGCCTGGCGCAGAAGCTGCCAGTTCGCGCCAGTCAGCCTGACTCATGGCACCCGCACGGGCCTGGGCGGCAGTCATGCCCAGTGCTTCGGGAGCGAAACGCTCGCCGTTGGCCAGTACCACGCGTCCTTCGGCATCCATGGTGTAGGGCACGTCGGCCGCTGCTGGTGCGGCAGCACCCAGCAGTACTGTGGCCAGCACTCCCGAGAGGCGTGCAGGAACGGACCGGAATCCGATGGAGGCAAGGCGGAGGGGCATGGAAGTATCCTGTCGGTTACACCGCGGCGGGGGAGCAGGGCATTATGGAGCAATGCTCATGACATGTCTGCCATTCTACTGGCGGCGCAGTGTCCGGTTCCAGCACGAAGATTCCGACAGGTGCGTCGTCTCGATGCGACGATGCATGTCGCTCACGCTGGCCTGCAAGCAGTGCTTTTTCGTCCTGTTACTCTTTGCTTCATGCTTCACTTCGCTGTCTAGTTCATTCTCTCGTTCATTCTCTCGTTCATTCTCCCCCTTATCCTTTGCTGGGCGACGCCGGCGGACGTTTGCCGACAAGGATTGCGTGGGATGCAACGCCAGTCGACAATGCGGCCCTTGCCCGCGTCTGCGGCCTGACACGATGTCATTCTGCATGGCTGACGGCGGCCTGGCGGGGCAGCAGAGCCGATGAAAAAGCGCGGTGGTGATCATTGAGGAGACAGCTGTGACAGGTGACAAGCCCTTGAGACTGATGATGTTGGCAGGCGCCTTGCTGCTGATGGTGCTGCTGGCCTGGGTGCCGGCCACGGCCAGTGCGGATGCCCCGAAGCGTGCTGATGTCCAGACTCAGCTTGAAGACCTGCAGAGCGTCGAGAAACCGGATGCCGACACTCGTCAGCGTATCGCGGACCTCAAGGATACCCTGACGGTGCTTGACGACCTCGCCGAGGCCACCAGCAGCCTGAATTCCCTCAAGAGTGAGGTCAAGGAGGCGCCGGCGGAGTTGGCGAAGGCGCAGGCCGAGCTGGCGCGTCTGCCTCAGGACTACACCCCGCCCAGCATCGCGTCACTGGAAGATGAGTCGGTCGAGGCGCTGGACAAGCGCATGACCTCGATCCTCGACTCGCTGCAGAAACTGCAGGACAAGCTGGCCGATACCAACCGGCGCCTGATCAATGCCCAGAGCCTGCCGGAGCGTTCGCGCTCGACCCTGGCCGATGCGCAGCAGCAAGTGCAGCGCCTGCAGACCCAGCTGGGTGGCAACACCGATGCCGACCTGTCCGGTACCGGGCGTGACCTGATCGAGGCCCGCCTGGCATTGGCCGAGACGCGTGGCGAGCTGAGTCATTCAGAGCTCAATTCAAGCTCTCTGCTGCGTGAGCTGGCCCAGGTGCGCAAGACCCTCTACAGCCGCCAGATCGCCAATCTGGAGCAGGGCCTGGAACAGATCCAGACGCTGGTCAACGACAAGCGCCGCAACCAGTCCGAGCAGACCATCGCCGATGCCACCAGTGGCGCGAATGCCGCGCTGGCCGACAATCCCATCTTCCAGCAGGTGCTCAACCGCAATCGCGAGCTCAGCAGCCAGTTGCTGGCGATCACCGATCGCGTCAACGCCGTGATTCGCGATGGGCTGGAGGTGCGCACCCAGCTTGATCGCGTCACCCAGGTCGAGCGCACCATGAGCGAGCAGATCGAGGCCATCAAGGGCAGCGTCCTGCTGGCACGTATCCTTCGCGAGCAGCAGAGCCGCCTGCCGCAGGTCGATGTGCGCAAGGACTTGAAGGAAGAGATCGCCGACCTGCGCCTCAAGCAGTTCGAGCTCAACAAGGTGCGCGAACAGCTCGCCGATATTCCGGGCTATCTCGATTCGCACGTGCTGGGCGAGGCCGCGGCGCTGGAGCGCCCCGGCGGCAATGCCGATGTCAGTCAGGTCAGCGCCGAGCTGCGTCAGGCGTTGATCGGTCAGCTGGAGGCGCGCAAGGAGCTGGTCGACAAGCTCGACAAGGAATACGACAGCCTGCTGGCACGCGCCATTGATCTGCAGCTCAACCAGCAGCAGTTGCTCGAAGTCTCCGGACGCCTGCGCCAGACCATCGAGGAGCAGCTGTTCTGGGTCGCCAATGGCAAGCCGCTGGATCTGGAATGGCTGTCACGCACCCCGGAAATGCTTGCCGAGGAGCTCAAGCCCACCGTCTGGCGCGGCGTGGTGGCGGGGCTGTCCAAGGGCTTTCAGCTCAGTGACCTGTGGGTGGCGCTGCCGGGCTTGCTGCTGCTGATCTTCATCACCTGGAAGCGTTCACGCATCCGCGCGCGCCTGGCGGATCTGCATGCCCAGATAGGGCGTCTGAAGCAGGACACCCAGCTGCATACGCCGCGCGCCATTCTGCTCAACGTCCTGCTGGCCATTCCTGGCGCGCTGGCGCTGGCGCTGATCGGCGGTGTGCTATCGCTGGGTGAAGGTCTCATGCTGTGGGCGCTGGGGCAGGCACTGTTGAAGCTGTCGCTGGCGTGGGGCATCTTCGCCATCTTCCGCCGGTTGCTGGTCAAGGACGGCGTCGCCGAGCGTCACTTCCAGTGGCCGGCCACCTACGTGGCGGAGCTGCGTCGCCATATCTGGTGGCTGGGTTTCGCGCTGCTGCCGGTGGTGCTGACCACCAACATCATCAGCGAGGCTGACCTCAATCTGCTCGAGCGTCCGCTGGGGCTGGCCATTCTGTTCGTGGGCCTGATGGCGATGAGCTTCTGTCTCTCGCGGCTGATTCTGGCGCATGTGCCTTTCTTCGGGCTCAAGCTGTTCCGGCTGATTCTGGGCCTTGCGATGGCGCTGGTGCCGGTGGCGCTGGGCGTGCTGATCTGCCTCGGTTACGAGTACACCGCGCTGCGCCTGTGTGGCCGCTTCATCACCACCATCTTCCTGTTCGGGGCCTGGATTCTGGTGGAAGCCACCGTGGTGCGCGGTCTGGCAGTCGCCGCGCGGCGACTGGCCTATCGTCGCGCCGTGGCGCGTCGCCGCGCCCAGGTTCAGGAGGGCGCCGAAGGCGGTGTCGAGGTGGTGGAAGAGCCGCCGCTGGACATGGAGCAGGTCAACTCCCAGTCACTGCGTCTCTCGAAGCTGATCCTGGTCATCAGCTTCCTGGCGATCTTCTATGTGGTGTGGGCCGACCTGCTCAATGTGCTCAGCTATCTCGACAGCGTGGTGGTGTGGGAAATCGCCGCCTCCGTCGAGGGTGATTCGGCGACGCCCATCTCGCTGGCGGATCTGATCGCGGGCATGATCACCCTCGCCGTGGCGGTGATGATGGCGCGCAACCTGCCGGGCTTGCTGGAGGTCTCGATCCTGTCGCGGCTCGAGCTCAAGCAGGGCTCGAGCTACGCGATCACTTCGCTGCTGTCCTACGTGATCATGGCGACCGGCTTCGTGATGACATTGGGCAGCATGGGTGTCAGCTGGGACAAGCTGCAGTGGCTGGTGGCGGCATTGAGTGTCGGGCTGGGCTTCGGTCTGCAGGAGATCTTCGCCAACTTCATCTCGGGCCTGATCATCCTGTTCGAGCGCCCGGTGCGCATAGGCGACACCATCACCATCGGCAACCTGCATGGCACGGTCAATCGCATCCGGATCCGTGCCACCACGGTGACGGACTTCGATCGCAAGGAGATCATCATTCCCAACAAGGTGTTCGTCACCGATCAGCTGATCAACTGGTCGCTGTCGGACAACGTCACGCGGGTGGTGCTCAATTTCGGTGTCGCCCATGGCAGTGATCTGGATCTGGCGCATCGGCTGCTGATGCAGGCCGCCCAGGAAAACAGGCGAGTGCTCAAGGATCCGGAGCCGCTGGTATTCTGCCTGTCCTACAACCAGGACAACTTCGGCTTCGAGTTGCGCATCTATGTCAATGACCTGACCGATCGCCTCTACGCCACCGATGAGATCAACCGCTGGGTGGATGCACGCTTCCGTGAGCATGGCCTCAAGGTCGCCTTCCAGCAGATGGATGTCTGGCTGCATCGTGACGATGGCACCGAGCGTCTCGTCGAGCAGCGCAGCGCCTCGGCGGAGCCGTTGCGCCCCGCCAGCGGCTCACCGGAAAGCAGCGAGACGGAAAGCACCGAGTATCAGAGCAGCGAGCACCGGGAAGGGGGTGCACTGATCGCGCGTCGCAAGCCCACTGAGGGCCTGGCAGGCCGTGAGGATGTCGGGCTGCGCGAGGCCGCACCGGACCCCGATGGTAGTGATGGCGGCGGAGATGCCGGCGGTCGCTGACGCTGAACCTTTCCGCTTGTCTCATTGAATGCCGCATGGCATCACGCTCAAGGCGCCCCGTGGGGCGCCTTGAGCGTGATGGGCTCGGTCCTGTGTCCAGTCCGTTTACAGAACGGGAGGGGCTAGCCAGCCCTGACGACACGCATCATTGGTTCAATTCTGGCGGCGTGGCTGACGGGGGGTGTCTCTGATTCTGGCCCTTGCCCTGGCTCGCTTCACTGGCAAAGGGAGCAGGGGCCTCGAATTCCAGTACCCAGCGGCTCAGGAAACTGGCCTGCTTGAGGCGATCGAGTGTCGCCAACAGGCCCGGGCCGATCTCGATCGGGCGTAGCGCATCGCCCAGTTGCTCGCGCATATGCTGTGCGCTGCCCTCGCCACTCACCTCGGGGTGCAGTGCGCCCAGCTGGCTGTCGCTGGCCACCGCCTGCTGACCCTCCAGACTCAGCCACCAGTCGAGAAAGGCCTCACCGGCCTCGGGGTGAGGAGCCTGCTGGGGGACGAAGGCCAGCCGGCGCTGAATCAGCACGTAGTCTTCCGGCACGATCACCACCAGCTCCGGGTGGGCGCGGGCGAAGGTCACCGCATAGGGGCCGACCAGGTTGTAGGCGATGTCCACCTCGCCGCTGGCCAGTGCTTCGAGCATGGCGCCGCTGGTGCTGACCAGTCTGGCATCGGCCTGACCCATGGCGCGTACCAGCGTCCAGTAGCGCGGCGATTGACGGGCATCGGACACGGCATAGGTAAAACCGGAGCCGCTGCGGCGCGGGTCATAGCTGATGATGCGACCGCGTAGCTGCTCGCGGCGTGTCTCGAGGAGATGCCAGAAATCGCGATGGCTGCGCAGCACATCGAGGGGGTTGCGCAGGCCGTCGAGGTCCGCCAGTCGCTTGAGCGCATCACGTCGCGCCACCATCACGATCGGCTCGAAGCTCATCGCATACAGCTCATTGCGCCAGCGTGAGTTGGCCGGCCAGGCGGCCAGATTTGGTGCGTCGAGTGCCAGGGCGTGCCCCTGGTTGGCGAGTCGGTACTGCAAGCCCATCGCCGAGGAAATCATCAGGTCGGCCTGCGGCGTCAGCGGTGCCTGCAGATACTGTGCTTCAAGCCCCAGGGCGGAGCGATTGACGTAGTGCAGCACTCGCTCAGGGTGCTGGCGGCTGTAACGCAGCAGCAGCGGACGAATCTCGGGCAGATCCAGCGCGGCGTGGATCGTCAGGTCGGCCGCGAGGCTGGCGCCACTGTCAGGCGCGGGCGCCGTGAGTGGCTGGCCGCCCTGCAACCACAGCGATTGATGCTCTTCGAGCAGCGGATCGAAAGCCGCCCGGGTCGCCGCCTGACTGACGGGGCTCACAAGCATGGCCAGCGCGAGGCAGGCCGTCAGTCGTCCAGCGCGCCGTCTGCCCGAGCGGTGATTGTCAGAAAGCTGTCGTCCGGTTGGCGGTCGTCTCACTAGCATGCTGTGCCTCCTGTCCTGGCAGGCTTGCCGGCCTGTGCTGATTCATCATCCCCATCCATTCTCACCTCAGGCGCTGCACAGGGTGCCAGATGCAGACTGACGCATAGCCCGCAGGACGCGCCTGGCTCGTTTGCCTCGTTTGCCCGGGATGCAGAGTCAGCAGCCTGCGTCACGCTGCGTGCTGTCGAGTCGCTGAGCGTCAGGCGCGCATCGTGGTGTCGCGCGATGCCATCGACGATCGCCAGCCCCAGTCCGGCTCCCTCGTGATGCTTGAGCTCATCGTGCTGCTGCGCCGGCGTCTGGGCATGACTGTCGGGCTGGGTGTTGCGGTGGAAGGGGCGCAGCACCAGCAGGCGCCGTTCGGCATCGATGCCCGGGCCGTCATCCTCGACACTCAGCCGCCAGCGGCCCGCCAGTGTGGCACTGTCCGCTTGCGCTGGTAGAGCATCGCTCGGCGCCGCCATCCGGCTCAGGGTGAGTGTGACGGTGCGCGCGCCGTGCTTGCAGGCATTGTCGATCAGGTTGGCCAGTGCTTCCTCGAGCTGCCACTCGATGCCCAGCGTCCAGGCGGCGCCATCGATATCCGGGGCGATCTCGAGGCCGAGGTCCACCCCGGCGCGATCACAGCGCAGGAACAGGCGGCTGACGGTGGCGCGCGCCAGCGCTGACAGCTCCAGCGGCACGCGCGGCGGCTGCACTTCCGGGTTGTTGAGTCGTGTCAGCGACAGCAGTTGATTGGCCAGATGTGCGGTATGGCTGGCGGTGGCCTGCATCTGGCCCAGCGCGGCATGCCAGGCGCTGGGGTCCTGCTGACGCAGTGCCAGCTCGGCGTGAGCGGAGAGTCCCGCCAGAGGGGTGCGCAGCTGGTGGGAGGCATCACCGATGAAGCGCTCCTGATTGGCGCGCACGCGGCGCATGCGCGCCAGCAGGTCATTGATGGTGTGCTTGAGTTCTTCGAGCTCGCGCGGCAGGGGCAGGTTGAGCGGCGCTAGGCTGCGAGAGTCACGTTCGCGAATGGCGCGACGCAGCCGGGTCAGCGGTGATAGCGCCAGCCGTATGCCGATCAGCACCACCAGCAGCGCCAGCGTGGCCATGCCCGCCAGACGCACCAGCGAGCCACTGAACAGCTCACGCGTCAGGGTGTCTCGCCCCTCGCGGGTATGGGCGACGCGAATGCTGTAGCGCTGGCCGTGGCGTGGGTCATCGCCCCAGCCGCCCAGCCGGGTGTCGAGGCTGCCCAGCCGCAGTGCCTGCCCCTGCCAGGCGATATCGCGAAACGACAGCTCGCCGCTGCGTCCGAGCGATTCCTGTGGGGTCAGGCGACCATCGGCGGCGCGATTGGCGTCCGGCAGGTGGGTATTGCCGGTGACCTGCTCGCCATCGGCGTCCACCAGGCTGTAGAAGACGCGCTCCTGGGCGTCGGTTGCCAGCATCTCGAGGGCGGCGGGCGGCAGATCGAGCCACAGCTGGCCGTCCTGCCATTTGACCTGCTCCGCAATGGTGACCAGCGAGGCCTCCAGCAGCCGGTCATAGGCGCGGTCCGCTGCCTCGCGCGCCGACAGGAATGCCTGCACCAGCAATAGCGTGCCCAGCGCCAGCAGGGGCAGCAGCAGCCAGCTCAGCAGGCGCCGATAGAGGCTGATGCTGCGTTTTGCCGCCGTCTGCGGGCGTGGTGAGGGGGCGGAATTCAAGCGCTGCCGTCCGTGGTCTGTTCCAGTAGATAGCCAAGGCCCCGGATGGTGCGCAGATTGACGTCGCTGCCTTCCAGGCGCTTGCGCAGGCGATGCACATAGACCTCGATGGCGTTGTCGCCCACGGCTTCCTCCTCGCCGAAGGCCTCACGGGTCAGGCGCGCCTTGTCCACCGGCTCGCCGGCATGCTGGATCAGACAACCCAGCAGGCGCTGTTCACGGGGCGGCAGCGCCAGTGGGGAATCGGCGATCAGAAAGCGTGCATTGAGTGGCTCGAAGGCCAGGCTGCCGAGGGTCAGGCGTGGGGCGATGCCCGGCGAGGGCGCTGGCTGCTGACTGGCCTGCTGGCTGGCCTGAAGAGTGACATGGCGGCGCAGCAGGGCGCGCACGCGGGCTTCCAGCTCATCGAGCACGAAGGGTTTGGCAAGATAGTCATCGGCGCCCAGGTCCAGCCCGCGCACGCGATCTTCGATGGCGCCGCGCGCGGTGAGAATCAGCACCGGTGTCTGGCGGTCGTGCTGGCGCAGCGCGGCGAGAATCTCGAGCCCGGAAGCGCCGGGCAGGTTGAGGTCGAGCACGATCAGCGCGAAGCCGTGATCGCGGTGGGTCGACAGGCATGCAAGTGCCGCAGCGCCATCGGCCAGGTGGGTGACCGCAAGGCCCTCGGCGGAAAAGACGCTGCATAGCGTGTTGGACAACAAGGCCTCGTCCTCGACCAGCAGCAGGGCCGGGGGCGGTGCGGTGGCTGGGCCACGCGCTGAGGCGTCAGCCGCTGAATCGTCAGCCGTTGAGCCGTCAGCCGCTGAGGGGAGTGAGTCGGGAGAAGTCATCCGGGCTCCGCAAATGCGCGTGAGGTACGCGACAAGAGTGATGAGAGTCAGGCTCAGGACCGGTCTGCGACCTGCAGTGGCCGCTTGAAGGCGTAATAATGCCTCAAACAGGCAGCCAATGGCGCTTGCGCCAGCGTATCATTGGTGGCCTGTTTCGTGTCGCTGACAAGGAAGCCAGCATGCCATTCATTCCGCTGCAGCGCCTCAAGGTGCGCGCCTCTCGTCTCTCGCCAGCCCATTGGCTCACGGCTGTCATGTCGCTCAGGGCTGCTATCTCGCTCACGGCTGTCACGTCGCTCAGGGCTGCCGTCTCGCTCAAGGCTGACGCGCCGCTCAGGCCGCTGCTGACCTCACTGTCGCTGGGCGTGGTGGGTGGTTGGCTGTTCCAGCTCACCGGCATGCCGCTGGCGTGGATGCTGGGGCCGCTGGTCGCCAACCTGCTGGGCGCGATGGCCGGGTTGAGGCTCGGTGTGCCGGACCGCCTGCGCAACCTGTTTCTGGGCGTACTGGGTCTGACGCTGGGCGCGCGCGTCTCACCGGAGCTGGTCTCGCACCTCTCCAGCTGGTGGTTGTCGGCGTTGCTGCTGCTGGTGGGGGTATGGGCCTCGACGCTGGCCTGCGCCGCCTGGTATCGCCGCTGTGGTTTTGACGCCACCAGCGCGTGGTTCTCCTCGGTGCCCGGTGCGCTGACGGCGATGGTGGTGATCGGCGAGCGCATCGGTGGCGACCCGCAGCGCATCGCGGTGGCGCAATCCTTGCGAGTGCTGCTGGTGATCATGATTCTGCCGCCGCTCTATTGGGTGCTGGAAGGTGCGTCGGGCACGCCCGGCATCGGCAGCGATGTGGCGGTAAGCGGCCTGTGGTTGATCGCGGTGCTGCCGATTCTGCTACCCCTGGCCAGGCGACTGCGCATACCGAATGCCTCGCTGTTGGCGCCGCTGTTGTTGGCGCTGGTGCTGTCGCTTGGCGACGTGGTGCGTTTCTCGCCACCGGTGTGGGGCACCGATGTCATGCAGCTGGTACTGGGCTGCGCCATCGGGGCGCGCTTCAAGGGTCTTGCGCCGCGGGTGCTGGTCGGGGTGATGGGCCAGTCGGGCGTGGCGACCCTGATTTCGCTGTCGGTGCTGGGCTGCTTTGCCGAATTGATCCATCAGCTGATGGGGGTGCCACGTGACGTGGCCTTCCTCGCCCTGGCCCCTGGCGGTATCGGCGAGATGGCGCTATTGGCGGTGGCGCTCGATCTCGACCCGATATTCGTCGCCTTCCATCACCTTCTGCGCCTGATCGTCCTGATGCTGTTGCTACCCGTGATGGCGCGTCATTTCCGTCACCGCCATGCGCGTGAGGCAACGCTATAGCCCGCGGCGCGATCTCCCCTTGTGAGGGCGGCGATGCGCTGTTATAGTGTGCGCCTTGATCACGCCAAGTGCTTGAAGTTCAAGCGATTGGCTCGGTAGTTTGCCGAATGATCATGTTTGTGGTGGCCCTGTCGGTCCTCCCGCAATGCTAGGCTGCAAACCCCGCCAGGCCCGGAAGGGAGCAACGGTAGTGGCTGACGCGTGTGCCGGGATGTGGCTGATGGGGCCGCCTCCATTTCAGGGCCCTGAAAGTGGCTGCTCATGAAATGTCCGCATCATCCCGCCTGCTGTGCAACGCTCCATCGCAACCCCTTGCAAGACCTTCGCTTCACGCTGCCTGAAGCCTTTCGCCACACCCTCGCTGTCTGAACCTGTCATCTCCTGCCTGACCCGAGCCCCGCTTGGCGTTTCGTCGTACCCGTAATTCGGGGGCGCACCACGCCTGTCATCCGGCGTCGTGCCCTCAATCCTGATGCGCAAGTGGCATCGCGCTTTGAAGCCACACGGCAAGTCGCTAGAATGAGCGCATTCTCAGCGAGGCCACGTCATCGGTCTCCGTCTGTCGATCGTCGGGGGTAACGCCCAGCCGGGTCGTGCAGATTTCAGCTCATGTTTCAGATCGCCCAAGGAATGCCCCGCTCAATGAGCTATCAGGTATTGGCGCGCAAGTGGCGCCCGCGCAATTTTCACGAACTGATCGGTCAGGAGCATGTCAGCCGTGCGCTGGTCAATGCCCTCGATCAGGGGCGCCTGCACCATGCCTATCTGTTCACCGGGACCCGCGGTGTCGGCAAGACGACGCTGGCACGCATTCTGGCCAAGTGCCTGAACTGCGAAGAGGGCGTCAGCTCCAGGCCGTGTGGCGTGTGTGGCACCTGTCGCGAGATCGATGATGGCCGCTTCGTCGACCTGATCGAAGTCGACGCCGCCTCGCGGACCAAGGTCGAGGACACGCGTGAGCTTCTGGACAATGTCCAGTACGCGCCGACCCAGGGCCGCTACAAGGTGTATCTCATCGATGAGGTGCACATGCTGTCGACCCACAGTTTCAATGCGCTGCTCAAGACGCTGGAAGAGCCGCCGCCCCATGTGAAGTTCCTGCTCGCGACCACGGATCCGCAGAAATTGCCGGTCACCATCCTGTCGCGCTGCCTGCAGTTCACGCTCAAGAACATGCCGCCGGTGCGCGTGGTCGAGCACCTGTCCGACATTCTCGCCCGCGAGGAAGTCAGCTTCGAGGAAGACGCACTTTGGCTGCTCGGCAAGGCCGCCGATGGCTCGATGCGTGACGCCATGAGTCTGACCGATCAGGCGATCGCCTTCGGTCATGGTCAGGTACGGCGCGAAGATGTCGCCGCCATGCTCGGCACGCTGGATCACCGCCATGTGCTGGCGCTGCTGGAGTGTCTGGCCTCGCTGGACGCCGCGAGTCTGCTGGCGGAGGTCGCGACACTGGCCGAGCAGGGGCCGGACTACGGCGGGGTGCTGGACGACATGGCCTCTGTCTTCCATCGCCTGGCGATCGCCCAGATGGTGCCGAGCGCCCTGGACAACGGGCATGGCGACCGTGATGCGCTGCTGGCGCTGGCCAGCCGTTTCACCGGTGAAGACGTGCAGCTCTATTACCAGATCGCCCTGCAGGGGCGTGGCGACATGGCCAACGCCCCGGATGCGCGCACCGCGCTGGAAATGACGCTGCTGCGCATGCTGGCCTTCCGCCCGCAGGGCGTGCCGCGCCCGGCGCAGACGCCGCTGCCGATGACCGGCCAGGCGGAGGGGGCGAACGCGCCTGGCGCTCAAGCCCCGGCGCCTGTTCAACAGGCTCCTGTTCAAGAAGCCCCGGTTCAGCAGGCTCCTGTTCAAGAAGCCCCGGTTCAGCAGGCTCCTGTTCAAGAAGCCCCGGCTCAGCCTCAGCAAGCGCCGGCGGCCCCGGTGGCGCCCGCGCCCCAGCCTGCTGCTCCAGTGGCCGCGCCAGCGACCGACGCACAGCCGCCGATGGCCGACGAGCCGCCCCCGTGGGCGACGACGGAGGACGTTCCGCAGGACGCCCGGGATGCCGGCTTTCGCGACGTAGCGCAAGACGCGCCTCAGCCAGCGGCCGCGCCGGTGTCGGCGCCAGCGCCAGAACAGACGGCAGCTCCCGCACAGGCGCCCGCTGCGCCCAGTTCGGCGATGTCACGCCTGAGTGCCGCCTTCGGTTCCGCGCCAGCACAGCCAGAAGCTGCTGAGTCATCGGCTCCGCAGCCCGCTGAAGCCGTACCAGCAGCACTAGAGCCCGCTGAACCTGTACCAGCAGCGCTAGAGCCCGCTGAGTACTCAGCGCCAGCACAACCCGAGCCCGCTGCATCGCCGGCGCCTGAGCCGGTCGCAAACGAGCCAGCCGTGGCAGAGCAACCGATGCCGGAGCCGGCACCCGCACCTGTGGCTGCGCCCACGTCAGCCCCGAGCGCCCCTAGTGCCGATGGTCGCTTGAATCACGCCGCATGGCTGGAGCTGTTCCCCTCGCTGGGGCTGGGCGGCATCACGCGCAATATCGGCGCTCATTGCCTGGTCGAGCACGACGACGGCACCCACCTCAAGTTGAGGCTGGACCCCGCCCAGTCGGCGATGATGGCCGAAGTCCACCAGGAGCGCATTCGCAAGGCGCTGGCGGGCCAGGGTGTGGAGCGTGCGCTGGAGATCAGCGTCGCGCCGCTGCCGGAGGGTCTGGAAACGCCGCACAGTCGTCGCATTCGTCTGCTGGGCGAACGTCACGCGCGCGCGGTTGAAGCCTTGCGTGCTGACCCGCATATCCAGTCCATGGAGCAACAGCTGGGTGCTCGTCTGATCGAGGAAAGCGTCAACTCCTTCGAGCCGGACAACTTCTGATCGAGCGTCGGCGGTGCCGGGCATCGCTGACGCTTCCCCGATTTCGCGGTGCGTGTGCCGGCAAGGCACGCATACCATAGGCCGGAGGTGCCACGACATGGCACGTCGGGCAGACGGCATTTATCGTTAGGTCATGTTCAACACGTTATTGATGAGGTGAGCCATGTTCGGTGGAAAAGGCGGTATGGGTAACATCATGAAGCAGGCGCAGGAAATGCAGGAGCGCATGCAGAAGGTCCAGGAAGAAGCCGCCAAGGCGGAAGTCCAGGGCGAATCCGGCGCGGGCATGGTCAAGGTCACCATGAACGGTCGTCATGACGTCGCGCGCGTCGAGATCGATCCGAGCCTGATGGAAGAAGACAAGGAACTGCTGGAAGATCTGCTGGCGGCCGCCGTCAATGACGCGGTGCGCAAGGTCGAAGTCAATTCCAAGAAGCAGATGGAAGAGGCGACTGCTGGCTTGAACCTTCCGGCCGGCTTCAAGATGCCGTTCTGATGGGGTTTTCGCCGCTGGTAGATCAGTTGCTGGATGCCTTGCGCGTGCTGCCGGGCGTTGGCCCGCGAACGGCACAGCGCATGGCGCTGCATCTGCTGGAGCGTGATCGCATGGGCGCCGATCGTCTGGTCGGCGTGCTGGGCGAGGCGCTGGAGCGCGTCGGCTATTGCGCGCGCTGCCGCACGCTGACAGAGGAAGAGATCTGTCAGCTGTGCCTGAGTCCGCGGCGTGATGAGCGCGTGCTGTGCGTGGTGGAATCGCCCGCCGACCAGCTCGCCATCGAGGGTGCGGGAGGCTATGTGGGGCGTTACTTCGTGCTGCACGGTCATCTGTCGCCGCTGGATGGCATCGGGCCCGAGGATATCGGGCTGGTTGCGCTGGAGACCCGCGTCCGCGAAAGCCAGATCGAGGAGCTGGTGCTGGCCACCAACCCGACGGTCGAGGGCGAGGCCACCGCACACTACATCGCCGAGCAGCTTCGCGATGTGCAACACGGTGGGCAGCCGCTCAAGCTGACGCGTCTGGCCTATGGCGTGCCGATGGGCGGGGAGCTTGAATACGTCGATGGCGGCACGCTCAGTCGTGCCTTCAGCGGCCGTCTGCCGTTCACCCTCGGCGAGATCTGATGCGATGCCGGTGCCGATGCTCGGCACCGGCATCGATGTCGAGGCAGCTTCTGCAAAAGGCAGCTTCGGTATCAAAGCAACTACAGCAGCACGTCTGCGGGCGTGGTGGTCAGGAACCACCACGCCCGCGGTCGTTTACCGCCCGGTGTCTGGCGAGTGCCCGTCACCTTCAATTCCCGCTTGCCCGGGCAAGCCTGTCACCACGAGATTTCCTTGCTGATGAGTGATCAATCCGCCACCGCACTGCTGTCAGAACTCGATTTCGAGGCCGTCTGGATCGAGACCCCCGAGGCGCTGGCTGCTGCCTGTGCAGAACTGGAAGGCGCCGATTGGCTGGCGTTGGACACCGAATTCATCCGCGAGTCGACCTTCTTCCCGATTCCGGCACTGGTGCAGTTGATGGCCGCCCGTGACGGCGAGCTGCCCGGTGCGGACGGCAAGACGCCGCGCATCTTCCTGATCGACCCCACCGTGGTGCCGGCCAGCGAGGCGCTCAAGCGTCTGCTGGGGGCAGAGGGTCCGCTCAAGCTGCTGCACGCCTGTGGCGAGGACATGGAAGTCTTCCTGCGCTGGGCGGGCGTGGCGCCGACGCCGCTGATCGATACCCAGATCGCCGAAGGCCTGACCGGCGGCGAAGCCTCGATGGGCTATCAGCGTCTGGTCGAGCGTGTGGTGGGCGTCACCGTGCCCAAGGAAGAGACGCGTTCCAACTGGCTCAAGCGCCCCTTGAGTCAGGCGCAGTGCGACTACGCCGCGCTGGACGTGCTGTTCCTGCCGCAGGTGTGGTCCGAGCAGCGCGATGCGTTGCTCGAGCTGGGCCGCATGGCCTGGCTTGAAGAGGACTGCCGGGACCCGGGCAGCAGCGGCGGTGCCACACCGGACCCGGAGTACTGGAAGCGTCATCGCAGCCTGTGGAAGCTCTCGCCGCGTGGCCTGGCCGCCTGGCAGGTGCTGTGCGACTGGCGCGAGGAGCAGATTCGTCTGCGCGACGTGCCGCGTTCGCGCCTGCTGGCCGATGCGCAGTTGTTCGGTATCTGTGAGCGACTGCCGACCAATCGCTTCGAACTGGCCAAGGTCGATGGCATGCATCCGCCGCAGATCAAGCGCCACGGGGACACCGTGCTGACGCTGCTCAAGGACGTGGCGATGATCGATGACAGTCAGCTGCCGCGCGTGCCGCCGTCGCCGTTGGCGCCGGAGTGGAAGAACTGCATGAAACGCCTCAAGCGGGAGGTCAATGCGGTGGCCGAGGCACAGCAGCTCAAGCCGGAGATTCTCGGCAAGCGCCGTGACATGGAAGCGCTGGTGATTGCCGATCACGAGGGCGAGCCGCTGCCCTTGCCGCAGGGCTGGCGCGGTGAGCTGCTGGCCGCGCGCCTGGCCAAGGCGCTCGAGAGCTGACGTACGCCGATTCCGTGGGCCAGACTGCAAGGGGCATGCGCGAGGCTCGCGCAGCCTGGCTTGCCAGCAACACAGGTCATGAACAGGCCAGAAACCGATAGTGAGCTCTCGGGTCATGCCCGTGACGCCAGAGCTCGCTGATGCGCGCAAGCGCTGCAAGATGATGGGTAGCCCGATGACAGACGACAAGATGATCTGCGAGATCTACAAGAGCGCCAAGAAGGACGAGATGTACCTCTACGTCGAGAAGGCGCGCGGACTCGAGGATGTGCCGGAATCCCTGCTGGGCATCTTCGGCACGCCGACCCCTTTGATGACACTGCTGATTCGTGCCGACAAGCCGCTGGCGCGCGTTGCCAGCACCACGGTGCTCGAGAAGATTCGCGAGCAGGGCTTCTATCTGCAGATGCCGCCGGCCAAGGAAAACCTCCTCAAGGAGATTGGCGTGACGCCGCCGGAAACGCATTACTGACGCCCTGTCCGGCAGACAAGACCGTACTGATGAAACGACCCTGCTGCCCGGCAGGGCGAGGAGAGCAAGATGAGCGATGTTCCGCAGCCTGACGGCGGAAAGCGTGAGCGTTTCTGGGAGCGCCACGCACTCTCGGAGCTGAATACCGCCGAGTGGGAGGCGCTGTGCGACGGTTGTGGCCAATGCTGCCTGCTCAAGTTCGAGGATGAAGACAGTGGCGATATCGCGGTACTCGATGTCGCCTGTCGTCTGCTGGATGTGCGCAAGGTCAGTTGCCGCGATTATCCCAATCGCGCTACGCGCGTGCCGGGCTGCATTCCGCTGGATGTCGAGACGGTGGGCAAGCTGCGCTGGCTGCCGGAAACCTGCGGCTATCGCCGCCTGAATGAAGGCCGTGAGCTGCCCGAATGGCACCCGCTGTTGACCGGCGATGCCAAGAGCGTCAAGCGTGCCGGGGTCTCGGTGTCACGTTTTGCCGTCTCCGAGGTGTCTGTGCGCCAGCAGGACCTGGAAGACCACATCATCGCGATCATCGACCCCGAGAGCTGAAGCGCGCCGCGGGCGCGTGTCAGATTTCAGGTGGATGCCTTCAGAAAGCGCAGCTCGATGAGCTGCGCTTTTTCGTATCTGGCAATTCGTATCTGGCATTTCGAGTCAGGCATTCACTGGCCTTGTATTTGACGCCTCTGACCCTCAGTCACGGCTTGATCTTCCACATGAGATAATTTGCATGAGTTGATTTGCACGACCCAAGGCGCGGGCGTGCACTCAGGTACACAATGTCTGGTTGAAAATAAATGAACGTTCATTTATTTTGTGGGGATTCGCTCAAGACCAGAACAGATCAGACCAGAGGCAGACGGGCCATGCGCCATCGTGATGAACACAAGCAGCAGGCGTTGCTGGAAGCCACGCTGCATGAGGTGGCCGAGCATGGTTTTGCCGTGACCTCCGTGGCGCGCATCGCGCGTGCCGCCGGCATGTCGCCCGGCACGCTCTATCTCTACTACCGTGACAAGGATGACCTGCTGGAGGCGACCTTTCGTGAGGTCAGCCGTCGGATCATCGCGGTCGCCATCGAGGCCTTCGAGGCCGAGCCTGTAGAGGCGCTCGAGGACGAGCCGTCAACGCTGCCGCCGGCCGCCCAGCAGCTGAAATCGGCACTGTGTCGGGTATGGAATGCCCTGGTGGCATTGGGGCGCCATCAGCCCGCATTGTTCCGCTTTCACGATCAGTTTCTGCACTCTTCCCATATGCAGGATGCCCTGAAGGTGGCCAATCAGGAGCGCGCCGCGCCCTTGCTGGACGCCTTCGCGCTGGGCCAGCAGACCGGCATTCTCAAGCAGATCGATCTCGCCCTCATCGAGGTGTTCATGTTTCGGTCGATCTACAGCCTGCTGCAGGGCTCCGGTTGCCAGGTGCCAGCCATCAGTGATGACAGCTTCGACCAGGCCTTCGAGATGGCCTGGGACGCGATCGCGCTTCGCCAGTGAGGGCAGCCAACCCCGCAGCGCACGCCGGACAGATGACAGATTTCGCTTGTGCCATTCCATTCCAACGATTCAAGGGCCCGCTGATGAAACTTCGACCTGGTGCCAAGCCACACCTGCGTACTCCTTTCGCCTGGCGGGGAGGCCGCGTCCTTCAGCTGTTCGCCGGACTCCTGCTGACCCTCGGGCTTGCGGCCTGCAGCGAGGCCGAGGCGCCGCTGGAGAAGCAGAAGGTGCATCCGGTCAAGTTGCTGTCGTTGTCGGATGAAGGCGGCGGGGTCATCCAGCGCTATCCCGGTGTGGTCGAGGCCTCGGAGCGCTCCAACCTGTCGTTTCGCATCGGCGGTGAGCTGCGCGAACTCAAGGTCCAGGCCGGACAGGAGGTCGAGAAGGGCGAGTTGATCGCCCGTCTGGATGATCGCGATGCCAGAAGCGAGCTCAACAATGCCCGTTCCAGCTTCAATCTGGCGCAGGCGACCTACAAGCGCATGAAGTATTCGGTGGAGAAGGGCGCCATCAGTCGGGCACGCTTCGATGAGGCGCAGGCCGAATTCCAGTCTGCGCAGGCCCAGTATTCCCAGGCGCAGGACCAGCTCAGCTACACCTATCTCAAGGCGCCCTATGACGGGGTGATCGCGCGCGTGCCGGTGGACAACTATCAGGTGGTCGCCGCCCAGGAAACCATCGCCGTGCTGCAGCAGCCGGGGCAGATCGATGTGATCTTCAACATGCCGGAGCGCCAGGTGCGCGCCATCGATCGTGAGCGTGCCGCGGCCGGGCGCCTTGAGGATGCCGCCCTGGCCTGGGTGCGCTTCGGCAGTGGTGAGACGCGCTACCCGGCCCGTTACAAGGAGCACGACACCAGTGCCAGCGAGGGCTCGCTTAGCTATGAAGTCACCCTGACGCTGCCGGAGCCGCAGGACATCACCGTGCTGTCAGGCATGAGCGCCACCGTGGAGCTGGACATGCAGCAGCTGACGGCGGCGACCCAGGGCCAGTGGCGCGTGCCGATCGAGGCGGTGGTCGCTCAGGAGGAAAGCCCGGACCAGCCCGTGGTGTGGCGCTACGTGCCCAAGGGCGGTGACGCCCAGGCGAGCGCATCCATCAACAAGGACGCCACCACGGACACCGGCTCAGACGACGGCAGGAATGAGGGCAAGAGCGAGGGCAAGCAGCAGGAAGTCAGCGCCCAGGGCACCGTCGAGGCCGTGCCGGTCACGGTACTGCAGGCCACCGGCGAAGGACTGGTGATCACGGGAGAACTGAGTGCCGGTGACCGACTGGTCACGGCGGGCGCCAGTCGCATGGAAGCCGGGGAGCCTGTGCGTCCCTGGGTCAAGGAAGCGGGGCTCTGATCCATGGTCGATTACTTCCTGAGACACAAGGTCATCAGCTGGATGGTCGTGCTGCTGCTGTCGGTGGGTGGCGTGACCTCCTTCTTCGGCCTCGGCCAGCTGGAATTTCCCGAGTTCACCATCCGCAACGCGGTGGTGATTACCCAGTATCCGGGTGCGACGCCCAAGCAGGTGGAAGAGGAAGTCACGCTGCCGCTGGAGAAGGCGATCCAACAGATTCCCAATCTCAAGCGCGTCAGCTCGGTCAACAGCTCCGGTCTTTCCCAGATCACGCTGGAGCTCGAGAGCAGCGTGCGCGAAGGCGAGATGCAGCAGTACTGGGATCTGCTGCGCCGCAAGGTCAATGACGCCCAGTCGAGCCTGCCGCCCGGCAGTGGCTCCTCGATCGTCAATGACGACTTCGGCGATGTGTTCGGCCTGCTCTACAACCTGAGCGGCGAGGGCTATTCGGCGCATGACCTCGAGGACCAGGCCGACTTCCTGCAGCGCGAGCTGACGCTGGTGGAGGGGGTCAAGAAGGTCTCCATCGTCGGCGCGCGCAGCGAGCAGGTCATCGTCGCGCTGGATCGTGATCGCATGCAGGCGCTGAACATCTCGCCGGATCAGCTCGCCAACCTGCTCAATGCCCAGAACGTGGTCGGCGACGCCGGGCGTATCCGTCAGAACGGCCTGTCGCTGGAACTGCAGCCGAGTGGTGAGTTCCAGAGCGTGCAGGACCTGGAACGTCTGGTGGTCGGGCGTCCCGGCAATGGTGGCCTGATTCGTCTCGGCGATATCGCCTCGGTCAGTCGCGAATACACCGAAGCGCCGTCGCGGATCTATCACACCGATGGTGAAACGGCGCTGTCGCTGGGTATCTCGTTCGCCTCTGGCGTCAACGTGGTCGAGGTCGGCGCGCTGGTCGACAAGCGACTGGGGGAGCTTGAGTCACGCATGCCGCTGGGCATGGAGCTGACGACGGTCTATCACCAGCCGCAGGTGGTGGATGAGGCAGTGTCCGGCTTCCTGATCAACCTGGCCGAGGCCGTCGGCATCGTGATTCTGGTGCTGCTGGTGTTCATGGGCGTCAAGAGTGGCGTGCTGATGGGGCTGGTGCTGTTGATCACCATTCTCGGCACCTTCGTCATGATGTCGATCCATGGCATCGAGCTGCAGAAGATCTCGCTGGGGGCCTTGATCATCGCGCTGGGCATGCTGGTGGATAACGCCATCGTGGTCACCGAGGGCATGTTGATCGGCCTCAAGCGTGGCAAGACCAAGCGTCAGGCCGCCTTCGAGGTCGTCAACCAGAACCGCATGCCGCTGCTGGGGGCCACGGTGATCGCGATCACCGCCTTCGCGCCCATCGGTCTGTCGCCGGATGCCACCGGCGAGTTCGTCGGGTCATTGTTCTGGGTGCTGTGCTACTCGTTGCTGTTGAGCTGGATCACCGCCCTGACGCTGACACCGTTCTTCTTCGACATGTTCTTTCGCGAAGCGCGGGAGACGGCGGGCAGTGGCACGGACGAGAATCAGGAGGAAGACCCCTATCGTGGCGTCATCTTCCGTGGCTTCCGCAGCTTGCTGAGCTGGGCGATCCGCCTGCGCTGGCTGACCCTGGGGGGCGCGGTGGCGTTGCTGGTGGCGGCCGTGATGAGCTTCGGGCAGGTCAAGAATGCCTTCTTCCCGGATGCCTCGACCCCGCTGTTCTTCGTCGATGTCTGGATGCCGGAGGGCACCGACGTGTTGGCGACGGAAGCGCGCATCGCGGACCTTGAGCAGCAGGTGCTCAAGATGGACAAGGTCAAGCATGTCACCAGCGTCACCGGTGGGGGCGCCCAGCGCTTCACGCTGACCTACTCGCCGGAAGACAGCTATGCCAGCTTCGGGCAGCTGATCGTCGAAACCCGAGACCGGGCCAGCCGCGAAGCGCGCATGGAGGAGGTGATACGCCTGGTGCGCGCCGAGTACCCTGAAGTGGAATACAAGGTGCAGGCGTTGCAGGTCGGGCCATCGGCCAAGGCGAGTCTCGAGGCGCGCCTGTACGGCGAAGACCCCGCAGTGCTGCGTCAGCTGGCGGGCAAGGTACGTCGCGTCTTCGAGGAGGAGCCGCTGGCCGACAGCATTCGTCTGTCATGGCGCAATCGCGTCAATCGAATCGAGCCCGAATTCCTGGATGATCAGGCGCGGCGTGTCGGCGTGACACGTGACTCGCTGCATCAGGCGCTGCTGATCAACAGCGACGGCGAGAGCGTCGGTGTCTATCGCGAAGGCTCCGAGCTGATCCCCATTCTGCTGCGCGGTGAGGAGCGTCAGCGCTTCGATCTCGACACCCTGGCGAGTCTCAACGTCTGGAGCGATGAGCAGGAGACCTACGTGCCGGCGGGCTCGGTGATGGGGCCGCTCAAGACAGAGCTGCGTGACCCTTTGATCAAGCGTCGTGATCGTCAGCGCATGCTGGCGGTCTACGCCGAGCCAATGCCGCTGTCCGGGGAAACGGCCGCCAGCGTGCTGGGGCGTATCCGTCCCAAGATCGAGGCCATCGAGCTGCCCGAGGGCTACCACCTGGAGTGGGGCGGCGAGTATGAAACCTCATCCGAAGCTCAGCAGGCGTTGTTCTCCTCGCTGCCGATGGGGCTGCTGGGCATGTTCGTGATCACGGTGCTGCTGTTCTCCAACCTGCGTCAGGCGCTGGCCATCTGGTCCATCGTGCCGCTGACGCTGATCGGTATCGTCAGTGGTCTGATCGTGTTCGGTGCGCCGTTCACCTTCATGGCGCTGCTCGGCACCTTGAGCCTGATCGGCATGGTGCTCAAGAACGCCATCGTGCTGGTGGAGGAGATCAACGTGCAGCTCGATGAGCAGGAGGATCGCTTCCAGGCGGTGGTGCAGGCGGCCGTCAGCCGTGTGCGGCCGGTGTCGATGGCGGCCATCACCACCATGCTGGGCATGATTCCGCTGTTCCCGGATGCCTTCTTCTCGAGCATGGCGGTGGTGATCGTGTTCGGGTTGGGCGTGGCGACCCTGCTGACGCTGGTGGTGCTGCCGGTGGCGTACTGCGCCTTCTTCCGTATCCCGACCAGCAACAAGTTTATGAAGACATCCTGATGTGATGATTCTGATGTGATGAGAATGCGGTAATCTTGGTCTTCGCTGTCTGCGGCCACCCACACCATGACGCCCGATGACAGTGCCTTTGTCATCGGGCGTCATGGTGTGGTTCGTGCTCGCTATCCTGCGTGAGGGGCATCGCCGCAAGCCCCTTTCCGTTACACTATGCGCCGCCGGTTGCGAGTTGCCCGGTCGCAAGTGTTGCGTCAGTCGAATCCTATCGAGTCGTGAGGTGTGCCTTGGTCGAACCCCTGAGTGCCTGGTGGGGGCAACAGCTGGTGTTGTGCGGTTGGGGTTTCAGTGCCGCGCCGGAAATGGTGTGGACACCGGCCCAGGCGTGCGCGCGTCTGAAGGCCCAGGAAGTCCCGGATGCGGGGGAGCTGGGATGGCGTCTGCTGGAGGCCTTCCCCCATGACACCCCGGACCCGCTGCACCAGCTGGAGGCGTTGGAATTGCTGGCGCTGGCACGTACCGCCGGTTGGCTGTCAGAGGCGCGCACGCGTGCCTGGCTGATACGTCTGCTCACGGCGATCGGCGGGCGCTTCACCTCGCTGGATGACTGGCTCAAGGCCCTGGCCCATTCGCGCAGCGATGCGGGCTGGACGCGAGGCGATGATGGCTTCTTCGAGGCCAGTCTCGCGCTGTCCCAGTTGGAGCACGAAGACGCCGGCGTCACCTGGCCGCGTCTGCTGGAGGCGCTGGAGTCACAGCCTCCGGTGGCGGTTACTGAGCTCTGGCCTCAGGGTGAGCGCGACCGGGTCTGGATGGCGCGCGCCATCTTCTCGCCGTGGCTCGGCGGCCAGACATTGACCACCGATGACAGCGGCCCGCACGAAGACGGTGCCAGCGGTTTTGACGCCGCGGCGCACTGGCCGGACGTCACGCGCTGGCTGGCCGAGACCTGGGCGATCACCGGGCGTGATGAGCTGATTCGACTGTTGCTGTGGCTGGCCTCACAGGGGCATCGCTATGGCTGGGACATCGACAGCGCACGCCTGATGACGGCCAGCGACAGCGAGCGTGCCAAGTGGCTGGATGAGCTGGAAGCGGACGCGGCTCAGGAAGAGGCCGAACGCAAGTCGGAAGGGCGCAAGGGCGTCCCCGCGCATGCCTCCTCCAGCATCGACGTCGCCGATGGCGGGCTGGAAAAGCCCCCGTCACCCGCGGCCTATGGCGAGCTGTTGCTGCAGTATCTCGATCGTGGTGAGCCGCTGGAATTCGCCGCCTGGGACTGGCTGCGTCTGGTCGATCTCGCCTTCGCCGGGCTATGTGCCGGCTGGCTGAGTCGTGAGGAGGGCGAGGACTTCGCCGCCCACGGCATCGACCTGCTGGCGCGCCGCTATGCCGATTGGCAGGGCGTGGCTCGCGCCTATCAGCGCGGTCGCAGCCTGTTCGAGGGTGTCGATCTGACCCGCGACACCGAGAGTGACTGGCGTCCGCTGATGGCGTCGCCGCTGACGCCGCTGCGTTGCGAGCTGCATGCGCTGCTGCCTGCCTCCCAGCGTGAGCGCTGCCGAGCGGCGATTCGTGCGTGGCGCAATGACAGTCGCCACTGGGTGCTGGCCATCGCCAGTATCCGCGAGCCGGACCTGCTCTATCGTCAGGGTCTTGTCGCCGAGGTCGATACGGCGCGCCGCGAAGAGGCACGTCAATATCTCAACGAGACGCTGGCGCTGGACACCCGCGATGGTGTGCAGGGCATGGCGCGCTTCTGGCTGCCGGCGCAGGCGCATCATCTCAATCAGTTGGCCGCCGATGCCGCGCGTGGTGCCTTGCCCGATGCCCAGACGCCCTTCGGACGTGCCGATGCCGTCGAGCTGGAACGCCGTCAGCGGCTGGCCGTCTGTCATCGCTATCCTGCCAGTGTGGTGATGGCCGAGAAGTACGCCTTCTATCTGCTGATGGTGCAGGACAGCGGTGATTTCCCCGCCGATGAGCTGGCCCAGTGTGCCGAGCGTCTGCGCAGTGCCCTGTGCCGCTATTATCCGGACGCCACGCGCCTGCTGGAAGCCTGGGCGGTATGGGAATCCGCGGTGCCGGAACTCGAGGACCATCCGCTGGTCAACGAGATCCGCTGGCATCTCGATGACCCCGGCAGCCTGTTTCATTGGCTCGACTGGCGCGCCAGCGACTGGCAGGAGCCGGGGCTGCGCCCGAGTCTGGATCGCTTCACGGCGCTGGCGCTGAGCGGCCCGCTCAATACGCCGTGCTGGGGCGAGCCGATGGTGGAGTACGGGCGGGGCGTCGAGGAACTCAGCGGCTGGCTCGAAGGTCATTACGGCCTCGCCAACGCCGAGGCGCTCAAGGGCTTCCTCGACTTCCTGCGCGATGCCGGTGATCGGGACGAATACCAGATCAATTACGGCCCCTACACCCTCAATCGCGCTCGTCTCGATAATGAGATCGACGTGCTGGAAAGCGCCGAGCGCGGCGATGATGAGCAGGTGCATCTGGACCGTCTGCGACGCGTCAGGGACAACGAGGCGCGCTGCAACGAGCTGGATATGGCGGCGTGGGACATCGCCCAGATGGTGGACCTCGCGATTGCCGGGCGACAGCTGGGCTGGCTGGACGATGCGACCTTCACTGCCTATCTGGACAGCGCCTATGCGATGGCGCGTGACCACTACGGCAGCTGGAAGGAATATGCCCGTGGGCTGTTCGCCGGCTATGCCTTCTTCATGGGCAATACCGACCAGCGTGACAACTTCCTGCGCGGCTTCCGCGATGCGCTCATCCAGTGGTTGACGGCGGCGCCACCTCTGGCCGGTGCCTGGTCGAGTCTCGATTTCCCGGGCGCGCGCCCGGGGCATTGGCCGGCGTTGCATCTGGATGTGCTGAGCGGAGACGCTCGCACGTTGCACTGAGCGGGATTCAACCCAGGTCGGGTGAGCGGCAGGGGCACCTTCTCTGATGCTTTGGTCTAAAATCTGCGGTAATGGCATACGGTTTGCGGAGACATGAACTACTATCCTGCGAACGACTTGGGTTTGTCATCTGACTGTCGTCATCGTGTTGCAAGGTGTGCTGCTGCCTGATCCGGCCCACCTTGTCAGATGGTCACCGTGTTATCTCTGATCGATCAACGATCATCGTCATGCATCAATGGTTATCGCCGTCCGCAAGCGCTGCTCACCTTCACCCTTCCAGCGCCGGGCCCACGACGAGGAATGCTGGATGCGCCACGCGTTATTATGCTGTTTTCTGATCCTGCCACTGGGTGTGGCGGGCTGTGCCAGTCACTCAACACCGTCCAATGAAGTGGCCTACTACGATGTGGACCTGCCGGAACTGCCGAAGCTCAAGCGCTATCGCCAGTCCGCGCCCCAGCCGGTCGCCGAGTCGCAGGACTATGCCATGACTGGGCCGAGCATCCGCGATGTCCTGCTGGAAGAGCATGATCGCTGGGCCGGGACGCCCTACCGTCTGGGGGGAACCAACTCCCGCGGCATCGATTGCTCCGCCCTGATGCAGCATGTCTTCAGTGATGGCTTCGGCATTGATCTGCCGCGTACCACCAACGACCAGGTGAAGCGTGGCAAGCGTATCGACAAGTCGCAGCTCAAGCCGGGCGATCTGGTCTTCTTTCGTCCCTCTCGTCGTTACAACCATGTGGGGGTCTATGTCGGCAATGGCTACTTCCTGCATGCCTCCACCTCGCGTGGCGTGAAGCTGTCGCGGCTGGACAACGTCTACTGGTCCAGGCACTACTGGCAGTCGCGTCGCCCGATGCCCTACGAGGCCATGCAGATGAAGCTGGCCATGCGCAGCCAGTGAGCCGATCATGCCTGGCACTGAAAAAACCAGCGCTGAAACAGACAAGCCCTTGAAGAGACAAGCACCTCTTCGACATCACCCGGCCCTGGCCGGGTGATGTCGTTTCTGAGCCCTGGAACTTGTCAGCCACTGTTCAGGAAGGAGAGTCCAGCGCAGCGCTGTCAGCCTGACCATCAGCGTTCAGGGCGGGCCTCCCGGCCGCCGAGTGCTCAATGACGAAATCGACCAGCGCCTGCTCGGCACGCGACAGGCCGCGCTCGCGACGCCAGGCGAGTGACAGCTCAAGCCAGGCGGGCTCATCGAAGGAGACAGCGGTCAGGTTGTTCTCTTCACGGTCATCCTCGACCACACGCTTGAGGAAGGTGGTGATCCCGAAGCCACGCGCGACGATCGCCTTGTTGAGGGCGATCAGGTTCGATTCGAAGGCGATGCTCGGCGCGAGTCCATGCTGACTGGCCAGGCGCTCGATGAAGTCGCGATGGAAGTAGCCGCGCTTGAAGACCACCAGCTCCTCGGCGAAGAACTCCTCGACGCTGATCTGCGTGCGTGCGGCCAGCGGATGATCATTCGCCAGACAGACCACCATTTCCTCACTCAGGAAGTGGCGCCGGATCAGGCCATGGGTATCGGTGCCGAGTTGATCTTCGACGATGACGCCCAGATCCAGCTCGGCATTGTCGATCATCCGACGCAGGCTCAGGGTACCGCCCTCGATCACGCTGAGCTTGATGTCGGGGTAGCGTGCCTTGAACGCCATCAACAGGGGCGGGAAGTAGTAGGAGCCGAGCATCGAGGAGACGCCGATGCGCACCTCGCCCTTGACCAGCCCCTCGAGCTCGGCCATCGCCAGTGCCGCGCGCTGTGCCTGTTGCAGCAAGGGGCGGGCATGCTCGAGCAGCGTGTCGCCGGCCGGTGTCAGGCGCAGACCGCGTGAGCCTCTGACCAGCAGCTGCGTGCCCAGTCGGCTTTCGAGTCCGGCGATCGACTGGCTGACCGCTGACTGGGCCAGGCTGAGTGCCTGAGCGGCAGTGGTGAAGCTCTGGTGCTCGACGACACTGACGAAAATCTCGAGTGCACGCAGATCGAAGGGCAGTTTCATCACGGGGTCCTTTTGATCGCGAAGTTCCTTTCATTGCGGCTCCCTTCTCGGCGCAGTTTGCGTCATCCCAGTGCCGCCATTGCCATCAGCTTTGCTGATGGGCAGCATCATGTCGAGATATTTTACTGATGCGGGCGCGCGGCGCAGACTGGCGCCATCCCCATGCTTGATTGAGTGCAGGTACCTGATGGCTTCATCGCTTTCCGCGTCTTCTTCCCCCGATTCCGCCTCCTCGTTCTCCGCCGCACAGGCAGAGCTGCCCGAACCGCTCAAGGCGCGCGGGCGTGACTGGCGGCGCATGACCCAGGCGCTGTGTCTGGGTTCCTTCGTGGTCTTCATCAACCTCTATCTGGTGCAACCGCTGCTGCCGCTGCTGGCGACGGATCTGGGCCTGAGCTCGCTGCAGGCGAGTCTGTCCCTGTCGGTAAGCACCCTGACGCTGGCTCTCGCATTGCTGGTGTTCGGTCCGCTGTCCGATGCGCTGGGACGGCGGCGTATCCTGCTGTGGACCCTGGCCGGCGGGGTGGCCTGTTCAGGACTGGCCCTGTTCGCCGAGGGCTTCTGGTCGCTGCTGGCGGTGCGCGCGCTGCAGGGCTTTCTGCTCGGCGGCCTGCCGGCGGTGGCAGTGGCGTACATGAGTGACGAGATGGAGCAACCCGCCTTGATGGTGGCGGTGGGGCTCTATATCAGCGCCAATTCACTGGGCGGCATCTCCGGGCGGGTCGCGGGGGGCGTGATTGCGGAGCATTGGGGCTGGCAGGTCAGCTTTGCCGCTATCGGCGGTGTCAGCCTGCTGGTGCTGGGGGTGTTATGGCAGCTGCTGCCGCGCCAGAGACGCTTCGTCGCCCAGCCGCTCAAGCTGAGCAGCATGCTGGCAGGTCTGGGGCGTCATCTTCGCAACCCCCGTCTGTGGCCGGTGTTTTTGCTCGGCGGGCTGAATTTCTTCATCTTCGTCAATCTCTACAGCTACATGACATTCCGACTGAGTGAGGCGCCCTGGTCGCTCAGCAGTCAATGGCTGGGGCTGTTGTTCCTGACCTATCTGGCAGGCACCTTCGGCGCCTCCCAGTCTGGCCGGCTGGCACGGCGGCTGGTGTCGGGGGGCGCGCCTGAGGACGGCGAGGCCGCGCTGGCGATCGCTCAGCGACGCGGTCAGGCACTGACCATGATGCTGGGCACCGGCATCGTGGTGCTCGGCACGCTGCTGACGCTGAGTCATTCGCTGATCGGCATGCTGATCGGCCTGAGCCTGAATGCCTTCGGCTTCTTCCTCGCGCATGCCACCGCTTCGGCCTGGGTCGGACGCAATGCCGAAGGCGCGCGGGCCAGTGCCAGTGCGCTGTATCTGACTGCCTACTATCTGGGCGCGAGTCTCGGTGGCTTCTGGCTGGAGCCCTTCTGGCAGGCTGCCGGATGGCCCGGGGTGGTGGCCGCCAGCGTACTGGTGCTGGCGGTGACCTTCTCGCTGGCGACCCTGTGCTGGCGCCGGGCCGCCACGCAGTATCGAGACTGAGATCAGCCCAGACAGCAGAGCACGCAAACGACAACGGCTCGCCATCTGGCGAGCCGTTGTCGTTCAGAGGGCTTGGAGGGCGAGATCAGTGCGCGGGCGCGTCGTCGCCCCAGATCTCCTCCAGACGATCATCGCGGCCACAGCCGGCGCGGTAGAAGCGATAGCGCACCGGGTTCTTCTTGTAGAAGTCCTGATGGTAGTCCTCGGCCGCATACCAGGGGCCTGCTGCCTCGATCTCGGTGGCGATGCCTTCGGGGAATCTGTCCTTCAGCGCCTCGCGACTGGCTTCTGCGGCGTCACGCTGGGCCTCATCGAGGGGGTAGATGCCGCTGCGGTACTGGGTGCCGGCATCACAGAACTGGCGGTCTACCGCGACCGGGTCGATGTTGTGCCAGAAGACATCCAGCAGGGTGTCGTAGCTGACCTTTTCCGGCTCGTAGACCACCTTGACCGCTTCGGTGTGCCCGGTGCGCCCCGAGGAGACCTGCTTGTAGGTCGGGTTGTCCTGTTCGCCGGCGGTATAGCCGGAGGTGGTCGAGATCACGCCATCAAGCTTGTCGAAGGGGCCCTCCATGCACCAGAAGCAGCCACCGGCGAAGATGGCGACTTCCTGGCCTTGAGCGACACCCTCGGCGACGCCCTTGGGCGCCGTTTCCGGGTCGAAGGCATTGGCGTGGCCGACAATCAGCAGACCGCCGAGCAGGCTTGCCAGTGGCGTGAGGCGTTTGAGCGCAGAGGAAGGGATTCGCGTGTATCGGGTCATGATGTCTCCGGGAAAGGCGTCGTTCCTTCGAAGTGAGAACATGGAAATCTCCATGTCCCGGTGGGCCGCGAGGTGGCTGGCCTTGCCATTCACTCACTGCCTGTATCAGGGTTCTACGCGAATCAACGTGGGATGGATGCGAACATGCAGAATGAAACGTTACCGTTGTCGTGATCAAGTCACTGCCATTCACTCCGCTACGCGAATCAGTGCATCCAGTCAGCGACATGCCTCGTAAGGACACGGTACCTCCCAATGACATGCCCATGACGGCAGGAATCGAAAAGGAAATCGCCAGTGAATAAACGCAAGTTACTGCTTCTAGGCGCCATCGTCGCTGCCATCGTGGTGTTCTTTGCCAGCGGGGCACAGGACTACTTCACCCTGCAGAGCCTCAAGGCCAGCCAGGCGGAATTCCAGGCGTTGTTCGCGGAATCGCCGTACAAGGTCGCGGGCACCTTCTTCGTCGTCTACGTGGCGATGGCCGCACTCTCGCTGCCCGGTGCAGCACTGCTGACGCTGCTGGGTGGCGCGCTGTTCGGCTTCGGCTGGGGGCTGTTGCTGATCTCCTTCGCCAGCACCATCGGTGCGACGCTTGCCTTCCTGATTTCCCGCACTCTGCTGCGCGAGAGCATCGAGAAGCGCTTCCGCCGTCAGCTCGAGTCACTCAACCGGGGGGTCGAGCGTGAGGGCGGCTTCTACCTGTTCACCCTGCGCCTGGTGCCGGTCTTCCCGTTCTTCATCGTCAACCTGGTGATGGGCCTGACGCGCATGCGCGTGGTCACCTTCTACGTGGCAAGCCAGCTGGGCATGCTGGCGGGCACCGCCATCTACGTAAATGCCGGGCGTGAGCTGGGCCAGCTGGAGTCGCTGTCCGGTATCCTCTCGCCGGGGCTGATCGTCTCCTTCATCGCACTGGGCGTCTTCCCGCTGATCGCCAAGAAGATCGTCGGTGTGCTGCGCAAGCGCAAGCAGCAGGCGGCCTTCGACAAGCCGAAGACCTTCGACTACGACATGGTCGTGATCGGTGCCGGTTCGGCGGGTCTGGTGACCAGCTATATCGCCTCCGCCGTCAATGCGCGTGTCGCGCTGATCGAGCGTCACAAGATGGGCGGTGACTGCCTCAATACCGGCTGTGTGCCCTCCAAGGCGCTGATTCGTGCCGGGCGTGCGGCTCATGAGATTCGTCAGTCCCAGCGCTTCGGGATCACCGCCAATGAGCCGGAGATCGACTTCGCCAAGGTGATGGGCCATGTGCAGGACGTGGTCGAGAGTGTCGAACCGCATGACAGCATCGAGCGCTACGAGAGCCTGGGCGTGGAAGTCCATACCGGCAATGCCAGACTCAAGACGCCCTGGGAAGTGGAAGTCGATGGGCGTGTGCTGACCACCCGCAATGTGGTGATCGCCACCGGTGCTCGTCCGCGTGTGCCTGCGATCCCCGGGATCGAGCTGATCACGCCGCTGACCTCTGACAACCTTTGGGATCTCAGGGTGCAGCCCAAGCGCCTGGTCGTGCTGGGTTCCGGTCCGATTGGCATGGAGCTGGGTCAGAGCTTCGCGCGCCTGGGCAGTCACGTCACCATCATCGAGGGTGCGCCACGCGTGATGCCGCGTGAAGATGAGGAAGTCAGTACGCTGATGCACGAGCAGCTGGCTGGTGAGGGCGTCGATCTGCGCATCAATTCCACCGCCACGCGCATCGAGGTGCTCAAGGACAAGGACAGTCAGCCAATGCGCCATCTGGTCGTGAGCTCTCCCGACGGCGAGGAGAGCTGGATCGAGTTCGACGAGCTGCTGGTGGCCATCGGGCGCGAAGCCAACGTCGAAGGCTTCGGTCTGGAAGAGCTGGGCATCGCGGTTTCCGAGCGCGGTACCATCGATGTCTCCGAGTCGCTGCAGACTCTGCAGCCGAACATCTGGGCATGCGGCGATGTGGCCGGCCCCTACCAGTTCACCCATGCGGCGGGTCATCAGGCGTGGCACGCGGCAGTCAACGCCTTGTTCGGTGGTCTGAAGACCTTCAAGGTCGACTACCGTATCATGCCGATGGTCACCTACACGGAGCCGGAAGTGGCACGTGTCGGCCTCAATGAGACCGAAGCCAAGGCCCAGGGCTATGAGTACGAGGTCACCCATTACGAGATGGGCGAGAGCGATCGTGCGCTGGCCGAGCGGGCCACCGAAGGCTTCGTCAAGGTGCTCACCGAGAAGGGGCGTGATCGCATCCTGGGTGTGACGCTGGTCGGTGCCTATGCAGGGGAGTGGTTGGCAGAATTCACCATGGCCATGAAACATGGCATCGGTCTCAACAAGATACTCTCCACCATCCATCCGTACCCGACACTGTCGGAAGCCAACAAGGCCGCGGCGGGCATGTGGAAGAATGCCCACAAGCCGGAAGGCGTGCTCAAGGTGCTCGATCGTTACTTCACCTGGCGCCGCAACGGCCGCTTCGAACCGACCAAGACGCTCAAGGCGACGGACACCGCGAGTGCTCCGGCTGCTGAAAAACACTAATCGATGACTGATGCCGCGCACCCGCATGTCCGGGACGCGGCATTTTTCCATCAGGAGAAGCCCTTCATGAAGACGAATCATCTGGCGGGTCGCCGTCGTGCCCTGGCGCTGATGGGCGGTTCGCTGGTCTTGCTGGCCGGCGCCATTGCCAGCCCCTGGGCCGCTTCTCTGGCGTATGCCGCAGATGCGCAGGCCGGGCGCCCGATCCCTGAGCTCGCTTCGCTCGAGTGGCAGGTGATCGCCGAACGCGCACGCGGTCAACGTATCGACTTTCATGCCTGGGGAGGTAGTGAGGCGACCAACGCCTATCTGCGTGCCCAGGCCGAAACGGCAGCAGCGCGGCATGGTATCGAGGTGCGCCACGTCAAGATCGCCGATACCGCCGAGAGCGTCTCGACCCTGCTGGCCGAGAAGGCGGCCGGGCGCCGTGATGGCAGCATCGATGTGATCTGGATCAACGGCGAGAACTTCCGTGCGCTCAAGCAGGCCGAGCTGGTGTGGGGGCCTTTCGTGGAGCGCCTGCCCAACAGCGACTATCTGCTCGAGGAGATCGGCGCGCGCGATTTCGGACTCGCCACTGACGGTCTGGAGGCGCCCTGGGGGCGTGCGCAGCTGATCTTCATGTACGACACCGCGCTGCTGGAGTCGCCGCCGCGCTCGATGCGGGCCCTGTTGGATCTGGCCAGAAAGCATCCCGGACGCGTGACCTATCCGCAGCCGCCCAGCTTCCACGGCACCACCTTCCTCAAGCAGGCGTTGCTGGAACTGATGCCCGCCGAGCAGCGCGAGGAGCTGGCCGCTGCCATGGTCGATGAGGCCCAGTTCGCGCGGCTGACCGCACCGCTGTGGGACTACCTCGATGCGCTGCATCCGCTGATGTGGGCGCAGGGCGAGCGTCAGCCGGCCGGTGCCGAAGAGCAGATGAAACTGCTCGCTCAGCGCAGCGTGTGGATAGCGCTGACCTTCGTGCCTCAGGAAGTGGCCAATGCCCGTCAGGAAGGGCGGTTGCCACCGACCATCGAGCCGTATATCCATGACGGTGGCACCCTCGGCAATGTGCACTATCTAGCGATTCCGGCCAGTGCACCGCACAAGGCCGCTGCTCTGGTGTGGATCAATCAGTTGATGTCCGCCGAGGCCCAGGCCGCCAAGGCCGACCCCTCGCGCTGGGGCGATGACACGGTGCTGAATGTCGCCCGCCTGCCGCCACAAGAACGCGCCGCCTTCGAGGCCTTGCCGAGCCTGCCGGGCAGCATGTCGCCCGAGGCGTTGGGCACACCGCTCAGCGAGCCACATCCGAGCTGGACCGATGCGCTGGAGGCCGAGTGGGCGCGACGCTATCGCAACTGACGCAATGGGTCGCTGATCGCTGGCGTGTCGCGCCCGCCACTGGTCATGCGCCGCTGACGCCCGCCCGCGTGCTGCGCTGGGGCGTCCTGCTGTTGCTGCTCGGCCCGACGGCGCTGGGGCTGGCCGGACTGGTCGCGCCGGCCTTCGGGCTGTGGCCGACACTGGGCTTCGAGGAGGTCTCGGCGGTCGCCTGGCAACGCTGGTGGGCCTTGCCCGGACTGACGGAGGGCTTTCGTCTGACGCTGGTCAGTGGCCTCGGCGGTACGCTGCTGGCGGTGCTTTTGACCATGGGGTGGGTCTCGGCCGCCGCCGGGACTCGCTTCGGTGAGCGCATGGAGCGTCTGCTGGCCCCGATACTGGCGATGCCGCATCTGGCGCTGGCACTGGGGCTGCTGTGGCTGGCGGCGCCCAGCGGCGTGCTGATGCGCCTGCTGCTGGCACCTTTCGAGGTACTGGTACCGCCGCAGTATCCGCTGCCGGATGCCCATGGCTTCTCGCTGGCGATCGGGCTGGCGCTCAAGGAGGCGCCATTTCTGATGCTGATGGCGCAGACGGCGCTGTCACGCCTGCCGGTCACGGCGCAACTGCAGGCAGGCCAGGCGCTCGGCTACAGCATCCCTCAGCTGCGCTGGCGCATTCTGATGCCCCAGGTGATGCGCGCGATCGCCTTGCCCATCGGTGCGGTACTGGCCTACTCGCTGGCGGTGGTGGATGTGGCACAGGTGTTGGGGCCGACGCGCACGCCGACGCTGGCGGTGCGCCTGGTCGAACTGTGGCGTGACAGTGACCCGACGGCGCGCCTGCCGGCGAGTGTCGGCGCCCTGATGCTGGCCCTGCTGGTGATCGGGATGATGGCGCTGGGCGCGGCGCTGGGACGCGCTCTGCTCACCTGGCACCGCGACTGGGTAATGAGCCATCACCCGGCGCGCGCAAGCCGCCTGGCGTTGGCGAGTGAAGTCATGTTCGGGCGTGTCGCGTGCGGAGTGCTGGGCGGGGTCACGCTGATCTCACTGCTCGCCTTCGTGGTGATCGGCGTGCAATCGGTGGCCAGGAGCTGGTTCTTCCCTGCGCTGTTGCCGTCTCGTTGGGGCTGGGAGAGCTGGCACCAGGCCCTCGCAGGCCTGGGTGATGCCTTCAGCAACAGCCTGTGGCTGGCGCTGCTGGTGGCGACGCTGGCCGTCATCCTCAGCGTGGCGGTGTTCGAGCGTGAGCGGGAAAGTGGCCGCCTGCGCGGCTTCGTGGTCTGCCTCTATCTGCCATTGCTGCTGCCGCAGGCCAGCTTCCTGTTCGGCTTTCAGGTCGGCTGGTTGAGCCTGGGGGCCAGCCCCGGTTGGACGGGAGTGGTCATCGGCCATCTGCTGTTCGCCTTGCCTTATGCCTGGCTGACGCTGGCCGGCCCCTGGGCACGCTTCGATACCCGACTCGAGCAAGCGGCACGTCTGCTGGGGCGTTCACGGCTCGAGGTGCTGATCGGTATCCGCCTGCGCCTGATGCTCAGGCCGCTGGCCATCAGCTGGGCAGTGGCCTTCGCGGTCAGCATCGCGCAATACGTGCCGACGGTGGTGCTGGGCGGCGGGCGTGTCCCGACCCTGACCACCGAAACCCTGGCGCTGGCGACGGGGGCCGACCCACGTCTGACCGCGGTGGCCGCCTGCCTGCAGGCTTGTCTGCCGCTGGTGGTCTACTTGCTGGCGCGTGCGGTACCTGCCGGGCGCTCGGTCTCGCCGACGCGCGGCTGAGCACCTGTCGGGCGCTGGAATGACGATGACCTCAACGATCTCATGGGAGTAGATGCAACATGCTGGACAAGTGGACCTCACGCTGGGTACAGCCGCCTCTGAAACGTCTTGCGAAAAGTGCGGCGGCGCGCGGTCTGCATCCGGATCAGCTGACCCTCGCGGGCTTCGTCATCGGCATGTTGGCGTTGCCGTTGCTGGCTTGTGGGCACTTCGGGCTCGCGCTGGCCGCGATCCTGATCAATCGGGTGGTGGACGGGCTGGATGGCGCGCTGGCGCGGCACGCCGGCCTGAGCTCCGATGCCGGTGGCTTTCTGGATATCTGTCTCGATTTCCTGTTCTATGCCGCTGTGGTGGTGGGGTTCGCACTCTCGGACCCTGCCGCCAATGCGATGGCGGCGGTGGCATTGCTGTTCGCCTTCGTCGGCACGGGCTCGAGCTTTCTGGCCTTCGCCATCATGGCGGCCAAGCATCAGCTGGAGCGACCCAATTTCACGCGCAAGGCCTTCTATTATCTGGATGGCCTGACCGAAGGCACCGAGACCATTGCCTTCTTCGTGTTGGCTTGCCTGATGCCACAGCATTTCGCATGGTTGGCGTGGATCTTCGCCGCGGCATGCATCCTGACCACGCTGACGCGCGTATGGGGAGGGTATGTCACCTTGCGAGCGCAGGACCAGAACGAGCATCACGGCATCGTCCCAGATTGATGCGTTGCGAACCTGGCCGTTCCGGTGACATGGCTTTTCACCTTCCTCACTTGCCTTGCTCAGGCACATCGGAGTTCTGCCAATGAAGATTGCTTTCCGTCAGTTGCCGTCATTCCTGCCCTTGTTCGCGGCAGTCGCCTCCAGCGGCCTGCTGACGGCGCTACTGCCCTCCGTGGCCCACGCGGCTGACAGGAGTTTCTCGCCTGCGCAGATTCTTGCCTGGGGTGAGAAGACCTTCGAAGGCCAGACGGCCTATCGCGTGGTGGAGCGCGACGGCAGCCCTGCGCTCGAGGCGCGCGCCCAGGGTCAGGCGTCCGCACGCTATCTGGAGCAGGATATCTCGCTTGAAGAGACGCCCTACCTGAAATGGTGCTGGCAGGTGGATGGCATCTATCCGGGCCTGAACGAGAAGACCAAGGGCGGCGATGACTATCCGGCACGCCTCTATGTGGTCAACAAGACCGGCATCCTGCCGTGGCAGGTGGAAGCCATCAATTACGTCTGGTCCAGCAACGAAGCGCAAGGCAGTCACTGGGACAATGCCTTCACGGATCGTGCCGTGCTGCTGGCGGTCGAATCCGGCGACGAGAAGGTGGGGCAGTGGGTGGCGGTGGTGCGCGACCTGCGTGCTGATTACGCGTCACTGTTTGACAGCAAGCCGAGCGAGATTGCCGGTCTTGCGCTGATGGCTGACGGCGACAATGCCGGCGGTGATGCCACGGCGCTGTTTCGTGGCCTGAGCCTTTCCAGCGATGCCACGCCGCCCGACTGCGGCGCTTGATCCGGGGGCATGAGTGATCAGGCCTGTGGAGAGAGGGCTGAGCCAGTCTGACCAGCGCGCCAAGCCAGCCGGGCCTACACGAAGGCAGTCACGAAAAAGCCCCGCGACTGATGACTCAGTCGCGGGGCTTTCGGTTCCGACCTCCCACAGTATGGGAGGTGCTCATCCGGGGCGAGGCCTCAGATGAGGGAAGAGGCGGAGCTTAGTGCTCCACGCCGCCTTCGCCGTGAACGTGGCCGTGTTCCAGCTCTTCGGCAGAAGCTTCACGCACGTTGGTGATCTGCACGTCGAAGTTCAGGGTTTCGCCGGCCAGCGGGTGGTTGCCATCGACAGTGACAGTGTCACCTTCGACCTTGGTGACGGTGACCATCAGCGGGCCGCCCTGGGTCTGCGCCTGGAACTGCATGCCAGCTTCGATGTCTTCGACACCCTGGAAGGCTTCACGCGGTACTTCCTGGACCAGGGCTTCCTGGACTTCGCCGTAACCTTCTTCCGGAGAGACGGCAACTTTCAGCTCGTCGCCGGAAGTCTTGCCGTCGAGTTCCTTCTCGAGGCCCGGGACGATGTTGCCAGCGCCGTGGATGTAGGCCAGCGGCTCGCGACCTTCGGAGCTATCCAGCACTTCCCCTTCGTTGTTGGTCAGGGTGTAGTGGAAGGATACGACGGCATTCTGGGCGATTTGCATGATGAGAGCCTTTCGATAGGTATATGAACGTCAATGGTAACGTGCCCCTGAGGTGACTGTCAGGGGGGGAACTGGAAAAAAGCCGCGTATCACGTGGCTCCTGGCCCGCTGATGACATTGCCGGAGAGGCAATCCAGCGCACGTTGCCTTGTCTTGAAAGTATAGGTGACGCTCGCAGGCGTGCATTTCAACCCCGAGGCAGGGTTTTTTCTCACCCCGAAGTCATTGGTGAAGAAAGGCGCAAAACTGTCGGATCATCAGGTGTCTGGCGGAGTTGCCCTGTCAGCGTATAGTGGCCTTCCTGCTGGCGGCCATGCAAGGTTGGGGCGATGGCTTGCGAGGGCCACGGGGTCTGGTTACTCTGCCTACTCGGATATTGCGGATTCTGACGCGCGGCCCGAGGTGGCCTCGCTCTGCACACTCTGTCCCGTCGCCTGACGGGAAATGACAACTCAGGCGCCATGCGACCCTATTTTTCAGGAGAGAATTTCGATGACCGTGACATTGATCTGGCTGGTGAGCTTCGCTGCGATCTTCATGCTGTGCTTGAACCGCTGGGAAGGCTCGCTGGGTGCCACCGTCAAGCGTGTCCTGCCGGAGGCTCTGAGCATCGATAGCGGTGACCGCTACGTCTGGGGCGTGGCCCTGGGTATCCTGGGGGCGACCTTCATCGTCAATCCCATCTCCATGCTGATGGCATTGATCGTGCTGGCGCTGATCGTTCTGATCGGCGGCAAGCTGATCTGCTGGGGCATGAGCAAGGTCAAGATGCACTGATCTCACCAGCAGCAACCTTCCGGGAAGCCTGACGTTTCCCGCAGACAGAAAGGCCGGGCTATCTGCCCGGCCTTTCTGTTTCTGCTCATCTGTTTCTGCTCATCTGTTTCTGCCCATCAGGCTCTTCTCATCGGACTCTGCTCAGCCATCGCTGCCTGTCAGTGCCGCTTGCAGCTCAGCGCTGACTCACAGCCAGGTCGAGAGCGTCAGCGAGCCGAATTGATCGCTCTCCTGCTGCGTCTCGAATTCGTGAGTGCGCCACACGTTGACGAACGCCAGCTGCCAGCGTTGCCAGCTGAGCGCGAAGCCCAGCTGCAGGTCGCCGACCAGTGGGCGACGGTCCACCGAGGCGCTGTCCTCGAAGCCATTGCCATCCAGCAGCATGTTGTAGGCCATCGCGCGGCCTTCGATATTGGCGAACAGGTACCAGGCGAAGTCGCCGTCGGAATGGAAGTACTGACGGCCGCCCTGGGCTGGCGCGACTGTCGGTATCCCGTAGCTGCGGGTCAGCCCCTGGCCGATGCGCACTCCGCCTCCGACGCCCGCATAGGTGTAGAGATTGCCCAGCGCCACGGAAGCCGATGGCCCGTACTCCACCTCAAGCCCCGCGGCCCTGGCGGGCAGCCATAGCTGCGTCTGCCAGCCGGTATTGATCACCGGCTCGTTGTGCAGCTGGTGATCCCAGCCTTCCGGCTCATCGCTGCTGGTCAGCTTGTGTACCGCCTTCTGGGCATCCTTGGCGCCCGAGGCCGGGCCGACGATGCCGAGATCCAGATTGAAGGTATCCACCCGTCGCCAGTCATCTCCTTCTTCACCGGCGAACAGCGAGACGCCACCGAACAGGTAGCCTGCGTAGGGGCGGTCATCCTGATCAGGTTGATCTCGCGTGATGTCATTGGGGGTATAGATCTGCTGTCCGAAGCGGTAGGCCGTGGCGTCCAGTCGCGCAGCGCTGAAGCCGGGCACCCAGTCCGCGAATGAGCGTGACCAGTGCTGCTGTGGTGTCTCGAAGGTGTAGCTCAACGCAAAGCCGTTGGTGTAATGGCCATCATCGCCGGAGGTGAGAATGTCGTTCTCGACCTTCAATGACAGCACGCCACCCTCGTCCTCGGCTGCCTCCACCATGGGGGCCAATGCCACCGCACCCAGCATGATCAATGCCATGCCCAGGCGCCGGGTCGAGAAGGCCGGTGCCATCTGCGGGGCATGGCTGAGGGCGGCGGTACCGCCGGGACTGTCAGTGACTGCGCTGGGACAAGCGCGGGGGGAGCTTCTTGAAGATGACATGCCACAAGACAGCTTGCGGGTGCCTGGGCGAGAACCTGCTGGACGGGCAGTGACGGGACGCATCGCAACTCCTGGGACGGAAAGTTGTACACAGAGTCAATTTTGGCTGCAGATGTATAACTTTGCACAAAAAATCCCGATTTCATAGCTTGTTAACCAATAGGCAATCTGCAGACCACCCATTGAGGCGAACCATGGCTGTGTGAGTTGGAAGGAGGGGGGACGAAGCGAAGGGGGGAGGCAGGAGAAAGCGAGGCGACGCTTCCTGGGCGGGGCCTGCGACAGGCACCGCAGAAGGGCACAGAAACCAAGCGGTCGGCGCCCCCTGCAAGGGAGCGCCAACCATCGAGAACTCAGTAAGGCGCGACGCTCAGGTTGGCGCCGTAGCCGACCAGGCGGACACGTTGGCCAACCGAGAAGGCGGTATCGGCTTTCTGGACGACGATGAGGCTGTCGCCGGCATCGCGGCGGACTTCAATCTCGTAGGCGTCGATCTGGTCGACCTTGTCAGCGATCGACTTGCCAGCCACGCTGCCGCCGATGGCGCCCGCGGCGGTGGCAATCGCACGACCGGAGCCGCCGCCGATCTGACTGCCGAGCAGGCCGCCGACAACCGCGCCACCCAGGCCACCGAGCACGCCACTACCTTCATCCTGTGCCTGGATCTGCACCGGGCGCAGTGAGGTGATGGTGCCGTAGCTGACGGACTGTGCGCGCTTGGCCTGATCGCCGGTGTAGACGTTGCCGGAGTAGATGTCGCTGTTCGCGCAGCCGCCAAGTGTCAGCACGCCGAGTGCGATCACGGGCAGCCAGCGGCGTGCGCCAGTCGATCGTTTGTGAGTCAGTGAGAGTGTCATGGTGTATCTCCTCGCATGATGCGGTGCAGCTTGAGGTTGTGATGGAGAATGCTGAGTGCTGAGAGAGCAAGGCTCAGGTAGGCGATCACTTCCTTGGGCCGCCAGCAGGTTCCTGTCACGACGGGCGTGCGAGAACACTGTTTCTTAACATTATAGACCACGTCGGCCTTGACGGGTTCCCGACCTGAAACGCTGAGGTGACGCAACTTCTGCACTTCCCGGTCGCGTGAGTGCTACCACGTGGGTACCGACCACGTGGGTACCGACCACGTGAGTACCGACCACGTGAGTACCGACGTATGAGTGCTGCCACGTAAGGACTTCCGTGTGAGCACTTCTGCATGAGCCATGCCGCATGAATGTCAGCGCAGGGATATCCGTCGACGTTGGTTGGCATCCACGGCGGGCATTCAAGGCGCCAAGGCACGAAAAAGCCCGCGTGAGCGGGCTTCGGTCAGTCTGCGGGTGGCACCTCGCGCAATCCTGTCATTGCGAGGTGCCATACCGCGATGTCAGCGGCCTAGAACTGGTCTTCTTCCGTGGAGCCCGTCAGCGCTGTGACGGAGGAGTTGCCGCCTTGAATGACGTTGGTCATGTCATCGAAGTAACCGGTGCCGACTTCCTGCTGGTGCGCCACGAAGGTGTAGCCCTTCTCGGCTGCGGCGAATTCGGCTTCCTGCACCTTCTCGACATAGTGCTTCATGCCTTCGCCCTGCGCATAGTCGTAGGCAAGATCGAACATGTTGAACCACATGTTGTGGATACCGGCCAGGGTGATGAACTGGTACTTGTAGCCCATGTCCGACAGTTCCTGCTGGAACTTGGCGATGGTGGCGTCGTCGAGGTTCTTCTTCCAGTTGAAGGAAGGCGAGCAGTTGTAGGCCAGCAGCTGGTCCGGGTATTCCTTCTTGATCGCTTCGGCGAAGCGGCGCGCCTCCTCGAGGTCCGGCTTGGCGGTTTCGCACCAGATCAGGTCGGAGTAGGGCGCGTAGGCCAGACCACGGGCAATGGCTTGATCCAGACCTGCCTTGACGCGATAGAAGCCTTCGTCGGAGCGCTCACCGGTCAGGAACGGCTTGTCGTAGTCGTCGACATCCGAGGTGATCAGGTCGGCGGCATTGGCATCGGTACGCGCGATGACCAGGGTCGGGACACCCGCCACGTCAGCGGCCAGGCGAGCAGCCACCAGCTTCTGCACCGCTTCCTGGGTCGGCACCAGTACCTTGCCACCCATGTGACCACACTTCTTGACAGAGGCCAGCTGATCCTCGAAGTGCACGCCGGAGGCGCCCGCACGGATCATGGCAGTCATCAGCTCGTAGCCGTTGAGCACGCCACCGAAACCGGCCTCGGCATCCGCCACGATAGGCGCGAAGTAATCGACGAAGCCGGCATCGCCGGGGTTGGCCCCTTTCTGCCACTGAATCTGGTCGGCGCGGCGGAAGGTGTTGTTGATGCGCTTGACCACGGTCGGCACGGAATCCACCGGATAGAGCGACTGATCCGGGTACATGGCCTCACTGGTGTTGTTGTCGGCGGCGACCTGCCAGCCGGACAGGTAGATGGCCTCGATGCCGGCCTTCACCTGTTGCATGGCCTGGCCACCGGTCAGGGCGCCCAGACAGTTGACGTAGCCCTTCTTGGCATCACCATTGACCAGTTTCCAGAGCTTCTCGGCACCGCGGGTCGCCAAGGTGTTGGCTTCCTGGACGGAACCGCGCAGGCGCACCACATCCTCGGCGGAATAGGGGCGAGTGATCCCTTTCCAGCGCGGATTCTCGGCCCAGTCCTTCTCGAGCGCGGCAATCTGATCGGCACGTGTGTGACTCATGGTGGCATCTCCTGATGGCTTCGTCGTCGGGGCTCAGCCCCTGGCGTATTGTCTGTGTCTTGTAACTGTTCGCTTGTCTATCGTCTGACGGTCGACGCGAGAGCGACGCGTGAAATGGGAGTGGCGGTGCTCTGCGTCTTGAGGTTGCTGCATGACAGTTTGTTGTTGTTATTGATCTTTCAGGCATCACCAGAGGAGTCACGCCGTGCGACAGAAGACGTCGTCGGTGGCGTTGTCGAGCTCCGCTGGCTCAGCAAGTCTGAAGCGAGCCTTGATCACGCCAAGGCAGGCTGTTTCCAGGCCGGGTGCCGCTGTCAGCGTGATGCCGTCCAACCAGGGCATCAGGAAGTACAGGCTGGCTTCCAGCGTGGGTAGCGTGCAGTGGCTGAGGGTGAGGACGATGCGCGGCGGCCTGCCGTTTGGCGCGCGCAGTCGTGAGACCAATTCTCCCCAGCACAGCGCCTCGCGCACGCTGCTGATCTGGGCAATGGCCAGCACCGAATGACGTTCGCCGCGATGCCGCGCGGCGGCCAGTGTCCAGAGGGCCCGGGGAAGCGGGCGGGTGCCCAGCTGCATTCCCGTCACGTCATCGGTGAGTCCGGCGAGTGACAGCTGGTCAGGCGCCTCCTGCGTCTCGCCAGCGGTTGCCGGCTGCCCGTTGCGCTCAAGCTGCCAGCCACTGCCCTGTGAGCGCAGTTGCCATTGCTCGCCGGGAAGCTGCCAGCGCTGGTCGCGACTCAGATGGCAGATCGTCTGCGCCTGTGCCGCCACCGACTCCGCTGTCTGCGGTGGCAGCAGGTCCTTGAGGGGACGCGCCAGCTTGAGAATCCGTGTGCGGATCTCGGCGTTGTGCCATTGCTCGGCCAGAGCGGCATCATCAGGTTCCCCGAGTACCTGGTCACCCCTACCGCCTATCAAGGCGACCTGCGTTCGTGAGTCTGAGGTGAACATGGGCGAATCTCCTGAAGGCGGTGCCGAGTCGGGCAGTGCGACATGTTGCAGTGCAGCGTAAATGGCTTGATCTCTAGCATCGCTCCGAAATTGAGTGCTGTCTTTCATTCCTTGGTCGTATTAAAACGATCGTTTTACAGCAGTTTCAACGTTGCGTAATTCCTGCTGACAAACAGTCGTTTTAATACTTCTCAATGACGTCATGATGTCAGTATCCATGCGGTTTGGGGAATTATGACTTGGTCAAGGAGCGGGTTGTAGCCAGACTACAAGAAACTTCAGGGTACAAAAAAACCGGCCCTGGATAGGGCCGGTTTTTTAAGGATTAAGCTAAAATTCAGTTCAGAATCAAGCGCATGCTGCGATGCGGTATGCCGGCATCGAGAAACTCGTCGCCGTAAGCCGTGAAGCCGAGACGTTGATAGAATTCCAGCGCATGGGTCTGAGCATCCAGTAGCACTTCAGCGTGGCCAGCCTGACGCGCAGCATGGATGACCGCTTCCATCAGGCGTTGGCCAAGCCCCAGCCCGCGTGCTTCGGAGAGAATGGCGACACGGCCGACATGGCCGTCCGGCAATAGACGGGCCGTGCCGACGGTGCGGCCATCCAGATGCACGAGGAAGTGTTCGCAGGCGTCGTCGCGCCCGTCCCACTCCTCCTCCCGCGGTACCTGCTGTTCCTCGATGAACACGACGCGGCGGATCTCGCTGGCCTCGTTGCCCAACGTCTGCCAGTCGCCCCGTTCCAGGCTGATCATGGCGTCACTCATTCTTCATCGTCCTCTTCGTCCTGAAGGTCACATTCCAGTATCAGGCTGCCGCGGTTGATCAGCGCCGTCAGCAGGCTGGCCACGGCACTGCGATCAAGGTCTGCCGTGGTGTAGTCAAGCAACACCGCGGTAAGGCGCTGATCGGAGGCCAACGCTTCCGCCAGCGGCTGGGGGGCCAGGATGCCATCGCCATCGACGAACAGCGTGCTGTTGCCATCTTCGCCGTGACGGAAGGCGAAGCGTGATCCAAGAGAGCGCACCAGTACGCCTTCATCTTCCAGATACTCGACCAGCTCATGCGTCTTGAGGGCCGGTTCGCGAGCGGCGAGCTGCTCCAGGTACTTGGGCTGGGTCATGTAGCGGCCGAACCACTGCGCCAGCTGGGTCGGGTTATCCAGCGTACTGAGCAGCAATTCGCGCACACGCTCGAGCGAGGCGTCGTCCAGCTCGCCGGCATTGGCGACCGGTGCCATGCCCTGGTCACGGTAGCGCAGCGATTCCGGCAGGCTGGCACCCAGATAGTCGGCGTAGGAGGTGACGACTTCATCGGCGGAAGGCGCGCGGAAGCCGACGGAGATGGTCATGCAGTCATCGGACTGGCTGACACCGTGGTGCGCCAGGCGCGGCGGCACGTAGAGCATGTCGCCGGGTTCCAGCACCCAGTCCTCGCCCGGCGTGACCTCGAAGTGCTTGAGGATGCGCAGGTCGATGCCATCGATGATCTCGGCGTCGTCTGTGTGCATGCCGCCCAGCTGCCAATGGCGCTGGCCCTGGGCCTGCAGCAGGAAGACATCGTAATTGTCCAGGTGCGGGCCGACGCTGCCGCCGGTCGGCGCGTAGCTGATCATGATGTCATCGAGGCGCCAGCGCGGCAGGAAGGTGAAGGGCTCGAACAGCGCGGCGACGTCGGGGACGTAGTGATCCACCGCCTGCACCAGCAGGCTCCACTGGCTGTCGTCCTTGGCGTCGAGACGCGCGAAGGTCGCCTCATCGAAGGGGCCGTGGCTGACCTGCCAGGCCTTGTCCGGGCCGTTTTCCTCGACCAGACGCGCTTCGATGCCATCCTCACAGGCCAGACCGGCCAGTTCATCGGCTTCCAGCGGGGTCTCGAAGTCTGCGAAGGCCCCGCGGATCAGCAGCGGCTTCTGCTGCCAGTAATCGCGCAGGAATTCGCGGATGCTCAGGCCGCCCAACAGCGCCAGAGGCGTGTCGGTGTCGCGGGGGGCGGGGGATGTGCTCATGCAGAACCTCTCGAACGCGAACGGCAGCCTGTCAGGGGGCGGCGGTCTCGCGATGACGTCGTTGAAGCCGTTTTGCCGGATGGCAGAAGGCGATGCGTTCCATGCCGAGCCTTGAGAGCGTGGCATGTCGTGCCCACTGACGAAGAACGTCAGTGGTCGTGAATCCAGGGTGTCATTCAGCGTGCTGCGTGTTGCATGCGTCCAATGCGCAATGCATGACGCCGGAGCAGAGGCCCCGGCGTCCAAAGACTTGCAGTGACCTGCGCCGCTTAGAGCGCCTTGGCCTGTGCAATGGCGTTGCCGATGTAGCTGGCCGGACTCAGTGCCTTCAGCTCGGTCTTGACGTCTTCCGGCAGTTCCAGCGTCTCGATGAAGGCGGCGAAACCGGCCTGGTCGATACGCTTGCCACGGGTCAGCTCCTTGAGCTTCTCGTAGGGCTTCTCGATGCCGTAACGACGCATGACGGTCTGGATCGGCTCGGCCAGCACTTCCCAGCTGTTGTCCAGGTCGGCGTTCAGACGCTCCGGGTTGGCTTCCAGCTTGCTGATGCCTTTCAGGGTCGCCTGGTAGGCGATCAGACCCTGCGCCAGGCCGGTGCCCAGGTTGCGCAGCACGGTGGAGTCGGTTAGATCACGCTGCCAGCGGGAGATCGGCAGCTTCTGTGCCAGATGGCCCAGCACGGCGTTGGCGATGCCCAGATTGCCTTCGGAGTTCTCGAAGTCGATCGGGTTGACCTTGTGCGGCATGGTGGAGGAGCCGATCTCGCCGGCCACGGTGCGCTGCTTGAAGTAACCCAGCGAGATGTAGCCCCAGACGTCACGATCGAAGTCGATCAGGATGGTGTTGAAGCGGCAGATGGCATCGAACAGCTCGGCGATGTAGTCGTGCGGCTCGATCTGGGTGGTGTACGGGTTGAAGGTCAACCCGAGGCTCTCGACGAAGGTTTCGGCGTTGGCCGCCCAGTCGATGGCCGGATAGGTGGTCAGGTGGGCGTTGTAGTTGCCCACGGCACCGTTGATCTTGCCGAGCATCTCGATGCGTTCGATCTGCGCCAGCTGACGACGCAGACGCGCGGCGACGTTGGCCATTTCCTTGCCGAGGGTGGTCGGGCTGGCAGTCTGACCGTGGGTGCGCGACAGCATCGGCTGTTCGGCGTGCTGGTGGGCCAGCGCGACGATCGCTTCGGTCACTTCACGCATCTGCGGCAGCAGCACCTTGTCCAGGCCGCCACGCAGCATCAGGGCGTGAGACAGATTGTTGATGTCTTCACTGGTGCAGGCGAAGTGGATGAACTCGGTGACGGCGTTGAGTTCGGCGTTGCTCTCGACCTTTTCCTTCAGGAAGTACTCGACCGCCTTCACGTCGTGGTTGGTGGTGCGTTCGATGTCCTTGATGCGCTGGGCATCCTCGACACTGAATTCACTGACGATGCTATCCAGCACGGCGTTGGCATCCGCGGAGAAGGCCGGCACTTCAGCGATCTCGGCGTGGGCGGCCAGGCGTTGCAACCAGCGCACCTCGACGATGACACGGGCACGGATCAGGCCGAATTCACTGAAGTGCTCGCGCAGGGCCTCGGTCTTGGCGCCATAGCGGCCATCGACAGGAGACAGGGCGGTGAGGGCGGACAGCTGCATGATGAGAATCTTCCGATGGTGGCAGGACATGACGCGCTGCCGGTTCAAGTGTCTCGGAACCCGGTTCACGGGCTCCAGCGTTGTTGAAGCGAATTCGGGTGTGAATCAGGTTGCGTCAGGTGACGCGCTGGCGCGAGCTCGGCTCAGCCCAGCTGCTGCAATGACTTCTTGAGCGCGCTGCGCTGGAAGACCAGCTTCCAGCGACGGCCGCCCTGCTGGTCCCACAGCAGTGCGAAGCGCACGCCTGCCAGCAGGGCGCAGCGGATGCGTTCCGGCATCATGCGCTGCTGCAGCAGGCCGGGATCGCCCTGCACCACGATCCGGTAGCGGAAGGTGGAGAGGGTCTGCTGGTAAAGCTCGCCCAGGCTTGCGATCACGTTCTCGTGGGTCGGCCCGAAGTGCTCGGCCTGGCCCTGGATGCGCGTCAGGCCCGCGCCCAGCTTTTCCAGCATGTCCGGGTCCTTCTTGAGCTTGCTCATCAGCATCACCAGCGAGAAGCCGTAACGCATCACCACGGGTGAGACCTGGCGACGTTCCATCACCGCACTGACGGTGTCGATGCCGAGCCGCAGGCGGTTATGGTGCCCGCCGTAGATGGCTTCGAAGCTTTCCGGATTGGTATCCAGCGTGGCATTGACCAGGGTTTCCCAGGCGCGCTCATCGCACTGGCCGTGGCGGGCCAGCTCATCGACCAGTGCGGCTGCCTGGAAGACACCCGCCAGCGAAAGTGCCTGGCGGGTAGTGGTATCAGTGACGGGACGGATCGGCACGCTGGTCATTGCGCGGCGGACTCCTCGGGGCCAGAGAGCGGGGCGGTGGAAGCGCTGGCATCCGCCGCTGGAAGTTTCCAGGCGGCATCGATCACGCCGCCGCCCAGACAGATGTCGCCGAGATAGAAGACGGCAGACTGGCCGGGCGTGACGGCACGTTGCGGTTCATCGAAACGCACCTCGACACGCTGGCCGTCATTGACGATCAAGGTCGCGGCCTGGTCTTCCTGGCGATAGCGGTTCTTGCAGCGAATGCGCAGCTCGCCATTGGCGTCGGTCTGCGGCGGCTCGCCTGCGACCCAGTCGACGGATTCGGTGCTCAACGCCTGAGTGTAGAGCAGGTCGTGGTGCTTGCCCTGCACGGCGATCAGCACGTTGCGCTCCAGATCCTTGGCGCACACGAACCAGGGCGCGTCCGGATAGCGCTTGAGGCCACCGATCCCCAGCCCCTGGCGCTGGCCGAGGGTGTAGTACATCAGGCCCATGTGCTCGCCGATGACATCGCCATCGGGAGTCTCGATCTTGCCGGGCTGAGCGGGCAGGTACTGCTTGAGGAAGTCGGCGAAACGCCGCTCGCCGATGAAGCAGATACCGGTGGAATCCTTCTTGCGCGCGGTGATCAGCTCATGCTTCTCGGCGATGGCGCGTACTTCGTGCTTCTCGAGCTCGCCGACGGGGAACAGGGTGCGCGCGATGGCCGCCTGCGGCACGGCGTGCAGGAAGTAGCTCTGGTCCTTGTTGGTGTCCAGGCCCTTGAGAAGGCGCGGGAGGCCCTCACGCACGCCGCCACGCACGTAGTGACCAGTGGCGATCAGCTCGGCGCCCAGCATCTCGGCATACTCGAGGAAGACCTTGAACTTGATCTCGCGGTTGCACAGGATGTCGGGATTCGGCGTGCGACCGGCCTTGTACTCGGCCAGGAAGTGCTCGAAGACGTTGTCCCAGTACTCCGCGGCGAAGTTGGCGGTGTGCAGCTTGATGCCGAGCTTGTCGCACACGGCCTGGGCATCGGCCAGGTCTTCGAGGGCGGTACAGTATTCGCTACCGTCGTCTTCGTCCCAGTTCTTCATGAACAGGCCTTCGACGTGGTAGCCCTGCTCCATCAACAACAAGGCAGAGACGGAGGAGTCGACACCGCCGGACATGCCGACGATGACCTTGGTTCCGGTACCGGTTTCAGCGGTCATCAGTTCTCTCGTCACCCGCATGGCCGCGGGTTGTCACAAACAGGGGAGGCGGCAGACCCGTCATTCTGGCGCCGCTCGAATGGCCGAGATTATACCTGAATGCGGGGCAGGGATTCACCCCGCCTGCACCGTCTGCCGCGCTGGGCCGCAAGCGCCGCTTGAAAGCACGCCTGGCGGCTGACTTCCGGCGCGGGCGATCGCTCAATCGTGCAGCACATCCAGCGGGAAACGCTTGCCACGTTGGCTATCGCGGATACGACGGGTCACCAGCGGGCTGCGCAGGCGGCCCATGTCCTCGAGCTGCTCGATCTCCTCAAGCGACAGCCAGTGCGTTCTGACGATGTCAGGGTCCAGCGGCGTGCACAGGTGCTCAAGGGCGGCGGCCTCGAAACTGTGGGAGTGGAAGTGGGTGCCGTCCTCGGCCACGTGCACATAGAGGCCGAGATAGCCGGTGAGCAGGATGCGCCAGGCGGTTTCCTCGCGAACTTCGCGTTGTACGCCGTCGATGATGCGCTCATGGGGTTCGAGATGGCCGGCCGGCTGGTTGAACACCGTGCAGGGCCCGCCCTTGTCTTCCTCGACGATCAGGTAGCGCCCGGCGCGTTCGACGACACAGGCGACGGTGACATTCGGGGTCCAGCGAGCAGCCATCAGGATTTCCTTCCTTTCTTGGGGGATGAGGGACGACGAGAGGGGGCGCCGGGTGTCTTGCCTGAACCCTTGCCTTCAGTCTGGCCAGAACTCCGACTGGACCCCCGACCTGAACCCTTGCCGCTCTTGCCCGCGCTGTGGCCTTTATAGCCACTGCCCCGGGGGCCAGCGTTGCCGGTGCGGCGCTCGCCCGGCTTGCCCGTCGCGCCCTTATGGCGTGGCGAGCGGGACTCGCGACGAGGTGGCGCAGGCATCTCGACTTCCTCGCTGCGCCATTCACCGGGGGCAAGGCCATCGAGCTTCCAAGGCCCGATGGCCGCGCGGATCAAGCGCAGGGTCGGCAGGCCGACGTGGGCGGTCATGCGGCGCACCTGGCGATTGCGACCTTCACTGATGATGATCTCCAGCCAGTGGGTCGGAATGCTGGCACGAAAGCGCACAGGGGGTTGCCTGTCTGGCAACGCTGGCGGGTCAATCAGCCTGACCTTCGCCGGCCGGGTCATGCCATCCTTGAGCTCGACACCGGCTCTCAACGCGGCGATGGCCTGCTCATCGGGGGTACCTTCCACCTGTACCCAGTAGGTCTTGGGTTGTTTCTTCCTCGGGTGCGCGATCTGGTGGGAGAGCGCGCCATCACTGGTGAGCAGCAGCAGTCCCTCGGAGTCATAGTCGAGGCGCCCGGCGGCATAGACATCCGGCACGTCGATGAAGTCAGCGAGCGTCTGGCGGCCCTGATCGCGGTCGGTGAACTGCGTCAGAACGCGGTAGGGCTTGTGAAGCAGATATATGAGAGACATGGTTTAGACTTTTGTCGCGGCTGCCGTATAAGCCTACTGTGAGAAGCGGCACGGGTGCTATACTCGCGCCTCCACTGAATCCATGACAGGGGAGTTATCAATGGGGTTCCAGAAGATTGTCGTCCCGGAAGGCGGTGCCAAGATCACCGCAAATTCCGACAATACCCTCAACGTTCCGAATAATCCGATCATCCCGTTCATCGAAGGCGATGGTATCGGTGTGGACGTGACTCCGGCCATGAAGATTGCCATCGACGCTGCTGTCGACAAGGCCTATGGCGGCGAGCGCAAGATTCACTGGATGGAAGTCTACGCCGGTGAAAAAGCCACTCACGTTTATGATGCTGACACCTGGCTGCCGGAAGAGACTCTCGAGGCTGTCAAGGATTACATCGTTTCCATCAAGGGCCCGCTGACCACTCCGGTGGGCGGTGGTATTCGCTCCCTGAACGTCGCTCTGCGTCAGAAGCTCGATCTGTACACCTGCCTGCGCCCGGTGCGCTGGTTCACTGGTGTGCCGAGCCCGGTCAAGAAGCCGGCTGACGTCGACATGGTCATTTTCCGTGAAAACTCCGAAGACATCTATGCCGGTGTCGAATGGAAAGCGGGGACCCCGGAAGCCGACAAGGTCATCAAGTTCCTGCGCGAAGAGATGGGTGTCACCAACATCCGCTTCCCGGAGAACTGCGGTATCGGCGTCAAGCCGGTCTCCGAAGAAGGTACCAAGCGTCTGGTCCGTCAGGCTGTCCAGTACACCATCGACAACGACCGTGAGTCGCTGACCCTGGTGCACAAGGGCAACATCATGAAGTTCACCGAAGGTGCCTTCAAGGACTGGGGCTACGAAATCGTCAAGGACGAGTTCGGCGGCGAGCTGCTGGATGGCGGTCCGTGGATGACCTTCAAGAACCCGAACAACGGCAAGGACATCGTGGTCAAGGACGTCATCGCTGACGCCATGCTCCAGCAGATCCTGCTGCGTCCGGCGGAATATGACGTCATCGCCACCCTGAACCTGAACGGTGACTACCTGTCCGACGCCCTGGCGGCGGAAGTGGGTGGTATCGGTATCGCGCCGGGTGCCAACCTGTCCGACACCGTCGCCATGTTCGAAGCGACTCACGGTACTGCACCGAAGTACGCTGGCCAGGACAAGGTCAACCCGGGCTCCGTCATCCTCTCTGCCGAGATGATGCTGCGTCACATGGGTTGGGTCGAAGCGGCTGATCTCGTGCTGAAAGGCGTCGAGAAGGCCATCGCCAAGGGTGAAGTCACCTATGACTTCCATCGCCTGATGGACGATGCCAAGCTGCTGAAGTGCTCCGAGTTCGGTCAGGCTGTCGCTGACAACATGGATGCCTGAGACCCTGCGTTGATCTGATGCCCAGGTATCAGGTTGCGTGACAGGTTTCAGCAGAAGGCCCCCGGACATGTCCGGGGGCCTTCTTGCGTTTGAGATGGAAGCTTCTCGGCTGCGCGCTCAGGCTGCCGCCAACGATTGCCACTCCTGGGCATTCTGAGTGGAGCGTTCTGCGCGGTAGCATTCCGGGTTTCATTGAGCGGCGAGACGCTTGAATGGGTCGTCAGTTGGCGACGCCTGACGAGAAGTGTCTGTCGCATATGTGAGCGAAAATGCATGCAAATGCCCGCATTCATGTCAGAGCGTCGCGATGCAGGCATGAACGTGTACGCCCGGGCGTGCGCGACCAAAGCTTGCAACCAGATCGACAAGCCCCCATCTTTTCCTTATCACACCCACATTGAGACGACGTGGCAGCGCTTGTCCTTCTTCGCGTCGCGTTGAGGCAATCTGCTTCGTCACGGCTTGTGTTCACCGGATCAGCCCCTTATGTTCAAGACAGAGACATCGCGCGGCAGTCCTCCCTTACTGGAGACACTGTCGATCAGCAATCAGGCCCCGTCGGCTCAGGAACCCGGATACCAGGAAGACCACGAAGGAGATCTGGCATTCGAGACCGCTGAGCCTGAACTGGCTCCACCGCCCATGTACAAGGTCGTTCTGCACAATGATGACTTCACGCCGATGGACTTCGTCGTGGAGGTGCTGACCACCTTTTTCAACAAGGATCAGGAGCAGGCAGTACAGATCATGCTCGCTGTCCATCATCAGGGAAAAGGAACCTGTGGCATCTTCAGTCGCGACATCGCGGAAACGAAATGCCACCAAGTCAATCAATATGCTCGAGAGTGCCAGCATCCGCTGCTGTGCGACATCGACCGGGCGGAGTGATCCGTCCAAGACGCGGCCTAGAGGGGACTTGCCATGTTGAGCAAAGAACTTGAACTGACCCTGAACACGGCCTTCACCGTGGCACGTTCCAAACGCCACGAATTCATGACCGTGGAACACCTCCTGCTGGCACTGCTGGACAATGCCTCCGCTGCCGATGTCCTGCGCGCCTGTGGTGCCAATCTGGACAAGCTGCGAGTCGATCTTCAGGACTTCATCAATTCCACCACCCCGCTGATTCCGGAAGAGCAGGAAGACCGCGAGACTCAGCCGACGCTGGGCTTCCAGCGCGTACTGCAGCGTGCCGTCTTCCACGTGCAATCCTCCGGCAAGAGTGAAGTGACCGGCGCCAACGTGCTGGTGGCCATCTTCTCCGAGCAGGAGAGCCAGGCCGTCTACTTCCTCAAGCAGCAGAATGTCGCGCGTGTGGATGCGGTCAATTACATCGCGCATGGCATCTCCAAGGTCGCGGGTCACACCCAGACGCCCCAGGCGTCGGTCGAGAATGAAGAGAGCGAAGAGGCGAGCAGCGAAGGCGGCAACAATCCGCTGACCAACTACGCCACCAATCTCAACGAGCAGGCGCGTCTGGGCAAGATCGACCCGCTGATCGGCCGCGATGGCGAGCTCGAGCGTGTGGTGCAGATTCTGGTGCGTCGCCGCAAGAACAATCCGCTGCTGGTCGGTGAGGCCGGTGTCGGCAAGACCGCCATCGCGGAAGGTCTGGCCAAGCGCATCGTCGAGGAGGATGTGCCGGACGTCATCAAGGAGGCTGTGGTCTACTCGCTGGATCTCGGGGCGCTGCTGGCCGGCACCAAGTACCGCGGTGACTTCGAGAAGCGTCTCAAGTCATTGCTGGCGGAGTTGCGCAAGGAACCGAACTCGATCCTGTTCATCGACGAGATCCACACCGTCATCGGTGCGGGTGCCGCCTCCGGTGGCGTGATGGATGCCTCCAACCTGCTCAAGCCGCTGCTGTCTTCCGGCGAGCTGCGTTGCATCGGTTCCACCACCTTCCAGGAATTCCGCGGCATCTTCGAGAAGGACCGCGCCCTGGCGCGTCGCTTCCAGAAGGTCGATGTCATGGAGCCCTCGGTGGATGACACCATCCGTATCCTCAAGGGGCTGCGTGGTCGCTTCGAGGAGCACCATGCCATCAAGTACACCGATGCCTCGCTGGAAACGGCAGTGCGTCTGGCGGACCGCTACATCAACGACCGTCAGCTGCCGGACAAGGCCATCGACGTGATCGACGAGGCCGGTGCCCACCAGCGCCTGCTGCCGGAGAGCATCCGCGTCGACACCATCGATACCGAGCAGGTCGAGGCGATCGTCGCCTCCATCGCTCGCATTCCGCCGAAGACGGTCTCCAGCTCCGACAAGAAGCTGCTGTCCAATCTCGAGCGCGATCTCAAGATGCTGGTGTTCGGGCAGGACGACGCCATTACCGGACTGTCCGCGGCGATCAAGCTGTCGCGTGCAGGCCTCAAGGCGCCGGACAAGCCGGTGGGCAGCTTCCTGTTCGCTGGCCCGACAGGCGTCGGCAAGACCGAGGTTGCCCGTCAGCTGGCGGCGTTGATGGGTATCGAGCTGGTGCGCTTCGACATGTCCGAGTACATGGAGCGTCACACCGTCTCGCGTCTCATCGGGGCACCGCCGGGGTACGTCGGTTATGACCAGGGCGGTCTATTGACCGAAGCCATCACCAAGCAGCCGCACTGCGTGCTGTTGCTGGATGAGATCGAGAAGGCGCACCCGGAAGTCTTCAATCTGCTGCTGCAGGTAATGGATCACGGCCGCCTGACCGACAACAACGGTCGCGAAGCGGACTTCCGCAACGTCATCCTGGTGATGACCTCCAACGCGGGTGCCGAGCAGGTGGCGCGTCGCTCCATCGGTTTCAAGCATCAGGATCACTCCACTGACGCCATGGAAGTCATCCGCAAGACGTTCTCGCCGGAATTCCGCAACCGTCTGGATGGCATCATCCAGTTCGGCGCGCTGGATCTCGCCGTGGTGCGCAATGTGGTCGACAAGTTCCTGGTCGAACTACAGGCGCAACTGGATGAGAAGCGCGTGCAGCTGGATGTCGCTGACGAGGCGCGCGACCTGCTGGCGACCCTCGGGTACGACCCGGCAATGGGTGCTCGCCCGATGGCACGCGTGATTCAGGAGAAGCTCAAGAAGCCGCTGGCAGAGATGATACTGTTCGGCGACCTGTCCGAGTCGGGCGGCATCGTGCATGTCACGGTCGACAACGGCGAACTTCACCTGGAAACGGAAGCGGAAATGGCGTGATCTGACGCTCAGCTTCCTGCCCTGAAGGGGCGACATGAACGGTCAGTGCTTCAAGCACTGGCCGTTTTTTATGGTCGCCAGTCAGCAAGCTGTCCGCACGTAGCGAGCATGGAGTCGATTGCTCAAGCCGGACACGCGCGCACGTCAAGGGGCTCGCGATCCTCAAGGGGAGGGCGGGGGAAGCGAATGCGTATAGGGGGACGGTGCTCAGCGGGGATGAGCCGCCTGTCATCATTGAATGGGAGCGAAGACCTGATTGGCGTTCGGACTCAAGACACATTCATGGGACAAGGCGGCATCATCGGAATACTCAGGCATACGCCATCGAGGTGGCGGGTGCCTCGCCGTGGAGGGCAAGTCTTGCAACCTCGATGCGTTCCGGGTCCGGGCGGAGGGTTCAGGCGGAGGTGACGCTGGTGCCTGAGGTGCCGGGAACGACCGGTTCAGCCAGCCGGTGTCATGATGATCGCATGCAGGTCCAGGACGTGCAGAGTGATCGATGGCATGGCAACCGGCAGGGCAGTCTGACCGTGCTTAGCGCGAACGGTAGACGATACGGCCCTTGGACAGGTCGTACGGAGTCAGCTCAACCTTGACCTTGTCGCCAGTCAGGATGCGGATGTAGTTCTTGCGCATCTTGCCGGAGATGTGGGCGGTCACGATGTGGCCGTTTTCCAGTTCAACACGGAAAGTGGTGTTCGGAAGGGTGTCGACGATGACGCCTTCCATTTCAATATGATCTTCACGCGCCATATAGGCTGATCCTCACTTATTACAGGGAATACTGCTGGTAGTTCCGAGCCGCCTCAGCACAAAAAGTGCCCGATTCGGGACTTCGATACGCGATATTGTGCCGTAAGGGCGGCGGCAAGGCAAAGTCGAAGCGCGATTGTACGCTCCTTGAGCGCCTGTGGGCAGTTCAGGAGGAAGATAAAAATCGGCTTCTTGCGCCGGGGCAACTTCCGGGAGGCGGTTGGTCGGCAGTCGGCGCTGTCTGGTGAGCTCCTGCTAGCTGAACGATGCTCATCTTGACGTTGTCAGACGCGCTTGCGTCGAGAGGGCGCCCGCAGAGCGCGTCACTCGCCGGGTGCCACTGACGCGCCTTGCTTGACCAGGCTCAGTGGCAGATGACTGTCGGTATGGTTGGCCGGTATGCGTCGCCGCCAGTGGCTGCCATCCAGATACTCGAGCGGCTGAAAATGCTGTTTGTAGTTCATCTTGCGGCAGTCACGGATCCAGTAGCCCAGATAGAGGTGGGTCAGGCCTTCGCGGCGTGCCTGCTCGATCTGCCACAGCACCGCGTAGGTCCCCAGCGAGCGCTGATTCAGTGACTCATCCGGGTCGTAGAAGGTATAGATGGCGGAGAGGCCATGGCTCATGCGGTCCATGGCGGCGACGGCCACCAGACGACCATCGAGGCGAAAGCTCACCAGACGGGCATAGTCATCGCGGGACGTGAGGAAGGTTCGATACTGCTCATGACTGGGCGGGAACATGTCGCCATCCGCATGACGACTGCGGATGTAGTGGGCGTACAGGCGATAGTGCTCGGGGTCGAAGAGTGCCGGCCCTTCTTCGATGACCAGGTCGGCATTGCGGCGCACGAGACGCTTCTGGGTGCGGTTGGGCGCGAAGTCGGCGATCGGCACGCGTACGGAAATGCAGGCACGGCAATCACCGCAATGTGGACGATAGAGATGAGAGCCGCTACGGCGAAAGCCGAGCAGGGCAAGGGCGTCATAGACACCGGAATTGGGCGCTTCCTGCGGATCGAGAAACAGCGTGGTCGCCTGGCGGCCTTCCAGATAGCTGCAGGCGTGCGGTACCGTCAGAAAGAAGCGCAGATCGCGTTGCGGTTGCTTGGGGGTATTGCTGCTCACCGTTGCATCATCTCCCTCTTGGAATTGCCGTGGTCATCATTCCCGGGCGTGCTGCGTGGGCCAGGATGTCAGTGACCACTTGCCCTCATGCCCTTGGCCAGTGGCATACTGGTCAAGATAGCTGATGAAATCGCTGCGGGCGATGCTGCGGGCGCCAAGACTTGCCAGGTGCGGAGTATGCATCTGGCAGTCGATCAATGGAAAATCCCGTGCCCTCAATTCCTGGCACAGGATCACCAGCGCCAGTTTCGAGGCATCGGGTACGCGCGAGAACATCGACTCGCCGAAGAAGATGCGTCCACAGGCGACGCCATACAGGCCGCCCACCAGAGAATCGCCCTGCCAGACTTCAACGCTGTGGGCGTGTCCCATGGCATGCAGAGCGATGTAGGCCTGCTGCATTTCTGGCAATATCCACGTGCCAGCCTGGCCATCGCGAGGAATGCTGGCACAGGCATTGATCACACCGGTAAAGTCGCGGTCGATACTGTAGCTCAGGCCTGCATTGCGCAGGCGCTTGGCGAGACTGCGGCGTACACGGACTCCCTCTGGCTTGAGCACCATGCGTGGGTCCGGTGACCACCACAGGATGGGGTCACCCGGACTGAACCAGGGAAATATGCCGCGGGGGTAGGCCGCCAGCAGCCACTCGGGACTGAGTTCGCCCCCTGCACACAGCAGGCCGTCGGGCTCGCTCAGGGCGGTGGAAGCATGCGGAAAGCGGACAGGGGCAGGGGGGAGCCAGGGAAGCATGGGCAGCCTCTTGTCGGTTCGGGAACATGCACGGAGCAATGGGCTCCTGGCGCCTTGGCGTCATGAGCGGACGTGAATCGGCAATTATGACGTCACTGCCATCGAATGGTTATGATAACCGGCTGAAGGTACATGGAAAATCGCCCACAAGGTGCAAGGGGGATGGCGACTTGACTGCCAAGAGTGCCAGAAAGACAAGTCGGGAACAGGCCAAGCCTGAAACCCGTAGCCGCCGTGCGGCAGCAACACCCAGGAAGCGTGCCCGTCAGAAAGCGGACTCGCCGGGCTTCTTCGCGCGTCTGCGCGGTGCTTCGGCCAACGAGTCCAGCCCGACACGCAAGACGCCGCGCGTCTCGGGCAAGCCCGCGAGGAAGGATGCCAGCGGCCAGCCTGCTGCCAAGACCAGAAACAAGCCGCGCGTGCAGGAAGAAAGCCCTGCAGCCCAGCGCCGCGCCGAGCGTCAGGCCGAACGCGCCGAACGTCAGGCCATCCGCGCCGAGCAGCGTGCGGAGAAGGCAGCGCGACCACCGTCACGCCTGACCACCACCCTGCAGGGCGTCAGTCGTGAAGGCGTGGTCATTCTCATGCTCAGCCTATGCGTCTTCATGCTGCTGGCGCTGTTCAGCTATGCGCCGACGGACCCCGGCTGGTCCTACAGCGGCCCTGAGCTCACGCCCAGCAACTGGATGGGTAGCATCGGTGCCTGGCTGTCAGATGTGCTGTATTCGCTGTTCGGCGGCAGTGCCCTGTGGTGGCCGGCGATGCTGGGCTTCGGTGCCTGGCGTCTGATGCGTCAGCCCAGTACAGAGCTGGTGTGGGACCCGACGACCATCGCGGTGCGTGCTGGCGGCCTGTTCCTGCTGATCATGGCGACCTGCGTCATCGGCGATATCCAGTTCTACAGCCCCGACAGCCAGCTGACCAACGGCGCGGGTGGCATTCTCGGCAAAGGCATTGCCGGTGCGCTGACGCCACTGATCGGCATGGGCGGCACGGTACTGGTCGCGCTGGCCAGTTTCCTGTGCGGCTTCACGCTGTTTACCGGCATGTCGTGGCTGACGGTCATGGATGAGCTGGGCAATGGCTGCATGCGGGTGTCCGGCTGGTTCGCCGAGCGCTTCAACAGCCGCCGCGACGATCAGGACGCCTACGATGACGAGGCAGCCTACGCCGAAGAGCCGCTGACTCACGAGGATGGTGAAGAGGATGACGCGGATCATGAACCAGCACCCAGACTGAGCTGGTGGCAGCGTCTGCTGCCGGGCCGGCGTGCCCGTGAGGATGAGTGGGACGAGGACAGTGACGAGATTCTGCTTGGTCGCCGGCAGGAGGCAGAAGGCATCGCCGCCAAGCCGCGCGGCCAGCGCCGTGTCGAGCCGTCACTGGACGGCGGCACCGACGAGGCCATCAGCGCTCGCGATGACTTCACGGACGACCGCAGCACCGATATCCCGTGGCAGACCGCTGAAACCACGCCTTCCGCCAAGGTGCCGGGCGCTGCCTACACCGAGCGCATGACGGTTCAGAGCGCCAATGTCAGCATCGAAGGGGTTGACCTGGCCGCGGCCCTGAAGACCGCCGTGGCGGCAGAGGCTGCCTCCGCGCCGCGTGTCGCGCATGCCGATGTCACGCGCTCTCGTCTGCCGCAAGCCGCTGCCATAGAGGCTGAGCGCCAGCGTCATGCTGATGCCTCGGTTACGGCTCAGGCCCCCAAGGCGGCAACGCCAACCCCTGCCGCCGAAGATACAGCATCAGTCTCCGACAGTACGGCTGTCCCTGCTGCCTGGGACGCTGCCTCAGCCTTTGCGCCGACCGCTCGTCATGACACGGCTCGTCATGAGACCGCCCGTCACGACATGGCGCAGGAAGCTCAGGCGCAGAGCGAGGCCGAGGCTCACAAGGCTCCGTCTCAGGCTCAAGAGCTGGCTCGCGAGCAGGAAGCGCAGCGCTTGGCTGATCAGGAAGCGCAACGTCTGGCAGAGCAGGAGGCGCAGCGCGAAGCAGCACAGAAAGCACAGCGCGCAGCCGAGCAGCAAGCGGCAGAGCGACAGGCGCAGCTTGAAAAGCAGGCGCAGCTTGAGAAAGAGGCACAGCGTGAGCGCGACGCGCAACTTGCGCGCGAGCGCAGCGGTGCCGCGCCGGATAGCCGCAATCAGCCGCCAGAGCCCAGGGACGACGATGATGCGCCCCTGCCCGGCAGTGGTGGTCGATTCGCCACGGCCGCAGGGCTGGCAGCCGGTGCGGGTGTGATGGCGGCCGGTGTCGCGGCGGCCGCTTCCGAAACTCCTGCTCGCAAGGCGGTTGTCTCCTGGGATGATGCCTTCGAGCAGCCGACGGGCAACACGCCGACACAGGCAGATGCGCCTGCGGCGCCTCATCAACCAGCCGAGCCGGTCGCGCCAGCGGAGCCCGATTCCGTCACGCCTCAGGCCGAGCATGTGCCGCCTTTCGAGGCACCGACAGCCACGCCGGAAGCGGCCCCCGCGCCGGCCGAGCGTCCCTCCTGGGCCTATGACGGCGATGAGTCCGGCATGGTGCCCGGCGGTGGTCGCCTGGCGACGGCGGAGGATGCGCAGGCGGCTGCCAGCGACCCCTCCGGTCCGACCCTGTGGACCGTGGAGCACATGCAGAGTCAGCGCCATGAAGGCGCCGATCACGAGGAGGAGCCGGAAGGGGACTTGCCGCAGCTGAGCCTGCTGACGCCGCCGGATGCCCAGAAGCCCAACTACAGCGAAGAAGAGCTCGACCAGATGGCCGAGCTGCTGGTGGTGCGTCTGCGCGAGTATGGCGTCAAGGCCGAGGTGGCGGATGTCTGGCCGGGACCGGTCATCACGCGCTTCGAGATTCAGCCGGCACCGGGCGTCAAGGCGTCCAAGATCTCCAATCTGTCGACGGACCTGGCGCGCTCACTGCTGGTCAAGAGCGTGCGCGTGGTCGAGGTGATTCCGGGCCGTCCGACGGTCGGCATCGAGATTCCCAATCCCAACCGTGCCATGATCCGTCTGCGCGAAGTGTTCGATTCCGATGCCTATCAGCTGGCGGAATCACCGGTCACGCTGGCGCTGGGCCAGGACATCGGTGGCGCACCTGTCGTGGCCAACCTTGGCAAGATGCCGCACCTGCTGGTCGCCGGTACCACCGGCTCGGGCAAGTCGGTGGGCATCAACTCGATGCTGATCTCGATGCTGCTCAAGGCCACGCCGGACGAAGTGCGCATGATCATGGTCGACCCCAAGATGCTGGAGCTGTCGGTCTATGACGGCATTCCGCACCTGCTGGCGCCGGTGGTGACTGACATGAAGGAGGCTGCCAACGCCCTGCGCTGGTGTGTCGCCGAGATGGAGCGTCGCTACAAGCTGATGGCCGCCATGGGCGTGCGCAACCTGGCCGGCTTCAATGCCAAGATCGATGAAGCCGAGGCGCACGGCGCTCAGATCGCTGACCCGCTGTGGGAGCCGCAGCCCTGGGAGATGCACCAGCATCCGCCGGTGCTCGCCAAGCTGCCCTACATCGTGGTGGTGATCGACGAGTTTGCCGACATGTTCATGATCGTCGGCAAGAAGGTCGAGGAGCTGATCGCACGTCTGGCCCAGAAGGCCCGTGCCGCGGGGATTCACTTGATTCTGGCCACCCAGCGTCCGTCAGTGGACGTGGTGACCGGCCTGATCAAGGCCAACATCCCGACGCGCATGGCCTTCCAGGTCTCCTCCAAGATCGACTCGCGCACCATTCTCGATCAGGGCGGCGCCGAGGACCTGCTGGGCCACGGTGACATGCTCTACCTGCCGGCCGGTGCTGGCATGCCGACGCGTGTTCACGGCGCCTTCGTCGATGATGACGAGGTTCACCGTGTGGTCGATGACTGGAAGCGTCGCGGCTCGCCGGAGTACATCGAGGAAATCCTCACCGGTGGCGTGCAGGCCGATGCATTGGCCGGTCTCGAGGCTGAAGGCGAGGACAGCGATGCCGAGCAGGATGCGCTCTACGATGAGGCCGTGGCCTATGTCGTCGAGTCGCGTCGTGCTTCCATCTCTGCCGTGCAGCGCCGCTTCAAGATCGGGTACAACCGCGCCGCGCGTCTGGTCGAGGCGATGGAGATGGCGGGTGTCGTCTCCGCGATGGGCACCAATGGTTCGCGGGAAGTGATCGCGCCCAACCACAGCGGCTAGTCGCCGCAGGCCTTGTCGCTGCACGCCGGAACACACGAAGGGGAGCTTTTTGCTCCCCTTCGTGTCAAAGACGTCAGATAACAGATCACTGCCAGCAGGATGTTGGCAGCAATCATCCCGAATCGCTGAAATGATGATGGTCAGGTGCAGGGCCTCGATGCCGAGGCTCGCCACTGGTCTTCCTCATCGCAAGGAGTTTCATGAAGACATTGTCGCGTTCTTTCGCATCTTCGTTGACCGCTCGTCTGGCCAAGGGGCTGGGCGCCGCTCTGATGCTGGGCATGGCCGCTCTGCCAGCTCACGCCGAGGAATCGGCAGGCGATCGCCTGTCGCGCCTGCTGGAGCCGCTCAAGACCTATGCTGCCGACTTCGATCAGCAGATCCTCGATGCCTCCGGTCAGCGTCTGCAGGAAGCCAAGGGCAAGATGTGGCTGTCGCGCCCGGGCAAGTTCCGCTGGAGCGTCGATGCGCCGTACCGTCAGGAAGTGGTGTCGGATGGCAAGGAAGTCTATCTGCATGATCCGGACCTCGAGCAGGTCACCGTGCAGCCGCTGGATGAGCGTGTCACCCACACGCCGGCGTTGTTGCTGTCAGGTCGTTCCAGTGAGCTGACCGCCAACTATGCGGTCAAGCGCCAGCAGCAGGGCGCACGTGAGACCTTCACGCTGACGCCCAAGCAGGCCGATACGCTGTTTGAAAGCCTCAAGCTGACTTTCGACAGCGAGCAGCTCGACATGCTGCAGATGGCGGATTCCACCGGTCAGCGCACGGCGATCGACTTCAGCAACGTGCAGTACAACCCGTCGCTTCAGGATAGCCGTTTCGTGTTCCAGATCCCGCAAGGCGCCGACGTCATTCGCGAGCAGTGATCGCGCCCAAGGTGCAGCGCAAATCCTGAATACGCTTGACCAAACAGGAACGCCCGGACCAGACGGTCCGGGCGTTCCTGTTTGTGCCAGTCGCGACTTGGCAGCCATATGCGCGTGAGATTCGCCGCTGATCAGCTCTGTCCGGGCGTCTCGCCACGGTCTGCGGCGGCGTCCTGCTCGCGGCGCCAGCGCTCAATCTCGGCGAAGCGCTTCTCGCCACCATGCTGGGTCGGGCGATAGAACTGCTGGGTCGGCAGTTCTTCTGGCCAGGCATCGTGGGAGCTGCCGGCCGGATAGCCATTGGGCTCGTTGTGGGCATAGCGATAGCCTTCGCCCATGCCCAGCTCCTTCATCAGCGTGGTCGGGGCATTGCGCAGGTAGACCGGCACTCCGAAGTGGGGCTGCTGGCGCACGAAGGCCTTGGCTTCCTTCCAGGCCACCTCGATGGCATTGCTCTTGGGCGCGATGGCCAAGTGAATCGCCGCATGCGCGATGGCGCGCTGGCCCTCGTAGTCACCCAGGCGCAGATAGGCGTCCCAGGCGGCAATGGTCAGTGGCAGGGCGCGCGGGTCGGCATTACCGACATCCTCGGAGGCAATCGCCGTCAGGCGCCGCACGACATCCAGCGGGTCGCCGCCACCATCCATGAAGCGTGCCATGTACAACAGTGCCGCGTCGGGCCGCGAGGAGCGTATCGACTTGTGGATCGCCGACAGCAGGTCGTAATAGTCATCGCCCTGCTTGTCGAAGCTGGAGGCCTGATGACCCAGCACGGCCTCAAGCGAACTGTCCTCGAGTATCTCGCGCGTTCCTCCCTGGGCGTCTGGCTCACGACGCACGAAGTCACAGGCGGTCTCCAGCAGGCCCAGGGCGCGGCGTGCATCGCCGGAGGCCGAGCGCGCGATGCGGGTCAGCGTCTCGCGGCTGGCTTCGATATGACGCTTGCCGAGGCCGTTGACCTCATCCTGCAGGGCGCGCGTCAGCACCTCGATCAGGTCGTCCGTCTCCAGGGCCTTGAGCACATAGACCCGCGCCCGTGACAGCAAGGCCGAGTTGACCTCGAAGGACGGGTTCTCGGTGGTCGCGCCGATCAGCGTCAGCAGGCCGGATTCCACATGCGGCAACAGGGCATCCTGCTGGCTCTTGTTGAGGCGGTGGATCTCATCGAGAAACATCACCGTCTGGCGATCGCTGGCCTGGAAGTGTCTGGCGCGCTCTACCACCTCGCGGATGTCCTTGACGCCGGCCATCACCGCCGAGAGCTGCTCCAGGTGCGCATCACAGCCCTTGGCCAGAATCTCGGCCAGCGTCGTCTTGCCGACCCCCGGCGGCCCCCACAGAATCATCGAGCGCACCACACCGGAGGCCACCATCTGGCGCAGCGGCATGTCAGGCCCGACCAACGCTGTCTGTCCGATGTAGTCATCCAGGGTGCGTGGACGCATGCGGAAGGCCAGTGGCGCATGGGAATTCGAGGCGGTATCGGCAAAAAGATCCATCGGCGAGTCTGGCTCCGGCAGGCGTGGGCAGTATTGCGCTCATCATGGCCGATCCTGCAGACCTGTACAAATCAGCAGTGGCGGTGCGCTCAGTCAGCGGCCTCAGGCCGCGCGTGGCATCGCACCAGACTGTCATGTTTTCCTGACAGCATGAGACGCTCATTCAGGCAATCCCACCCATCGTCTAACTGGCGCTCGGGGGATGTGTCCTACACTTCTAGGTGACGACATTGCTACATTCGGTAGCAATGCCCGAGGCGGCAGCGCTGTCTGCCAGCATCGGCCACCTGTTCCGTAAGGAGGAGGAAGTCATGCCCAATGTGACTCAGCTGCGCCAGGACCACGCCAACATGGCTCGTCTGCTGCACGTGCTTTCGCATCGCCACAAGACGCTTGTCAGTGGTGAGCGTCCCGACTTTCGCATGATGCGTGAGGTGGTGGATTACATTCTCGATTACATGCAGGGCTTCATCATTCCGCTGGAGCGTCAATGCACCCAGATGCTGTGCGAACGCTCCGAAGACGCCGCGCCACTCTGTCAGCGCCTCATCCAGCAATATCGCACCCTGCACGAGCGTCTGGACAAGCTGTCCGACAACCTCGACAGCATCCTGATGGACCAGATCATCCCGATGGACCAGTTCAATGCCGACCTGCGCGAGTATGTGGAGGCACACCGTGACTACCTGCGTGCCGAGCGCCAGGAGCTGTTCCCGCTGATGCGCGACAACCTCAGTGACGAGGAATGGCAACAGCTGACCGATGCCATCCCGCATGCGCGCACCGAGCTTGAGCGCCTTCAGGAAGCCTACCCGGAACTCTACGCCGAGCTGACCGAGAGTGAGGTCGTGACCGCCTGAACCACGTCGGTTCGAGCAGTGACGCTCTGATCCATGGCGGTCTAGTCAGGAACTCGCCACACAGAAAGAATCCGCACCTTGCCCGCCACAACAGAAAGAACGCCAAGTCGTTGGCGGGTATTCCGAAAGTCTCCACGTCTCATCTCCCCCACACTGAGCTCATCACATGACGCCCGCCGCGTTTCGGTGGGCGTTGTCCTTGGCGGTGTTCCGCCTTCTCAGATGACGGCCGAGCGGCCCGGGAGACAAGCGATGAGTGCTCAATCTCTTGCACGACAGTGGGCAACTTCCCAGGACGAAGCGACGTCCGAGACTGCCCAGTTCGCCAGCGAAGGCATTGCTCTGGAAGACCCGCGTCTGTTTCGCCAGCTCGCCTACGTGAATGGCTGCTGGGTGCATGGCGAAGGCGGACGCGAGGAGGCGGTCTTCGACCCTGCCACCGGCGAGCGTCTCGGCCAGGTGCCGTGGCTCGAGGAGGCGCAGATTGACGCCGCCATCGCCGCCGCCGATGAGGCCCAGCGTGAATGGCGCAAGCTGCGCGTCGACCAGCGCGGCGAGCTGCTGGATGCCTGGTACGACCTCATCCGTGCCCACAAGGAAGACCTGGCCATGCTGATGACGCGTGAGCAGGGCAAGTCGCTGGACGATGGGCGTGGTGAGGTGGAATACGGCGCCAGCTTCGTTCACTGGTTCGCCGAGGAGGGCAACCGTGCCTTCGGCGAGACCATTCCCAGCCATATCCCGAATGCCGCGCTGGGCACCGTGCGTGAGCCTATCGGTGTCGCGGCGCTGATCACGCCGTGGAACTTCCCGCTGGCGATGATCACCCGCAAGGCCGCGGCCGCACTGGCGGCGGGCTGTACGGTGCTGGTCAAGCCGGCCGGCGAGACGCCGTTCTCGGCGCTGGCGCTGGCGGAGCTGGCCGAGCGCGCCGGCATTCCCGCCGGTGTCTTCAGCGTCATCACCGGCGAGGCCTCCGAGGTCTCCAAGCAGCTGTGTGACGACCCGCGCGTCGCCGGGCTGTCATTCACCGGTTCCACCCGGGTCGGGCGTCTGCTGCTGAAACAGTGCGCCGACAGCGTCAAGCGTGTCTCGCTGGAGCTGGGCGGAAATGCCCCCTTCATCGTCGGACCGGACATGGACCCCGAGGAGGCTGCGCGCGCCGCCGTCGATGCCAAGTTCCAGACCTCCGGTCAGGACTGCCTCGCGGCCGACCGTATCCTGGTCCACGACAGCCTCTACGAGGACTTCCTGAGCCACTTCGCGCGCATCATGAAGCAACTCAAGGTCGGCAATGGCCAGGTGAAGGGGATCGACCTTGGCCCGCTGATCCACCGCGACGCCGTCGCCAAGGCGCAGACCATCGTCGATGACGCCGTCGAGCGCGGCGCGCGGCTGATCCACGGCGACCAGAGCATGGCACCGGGCCCCAACTTCTTCATGCCGGTGTTGCTGGCCGACATCACGCCGGACATGCGTGTCTGGCGAGAGGAAACCTTCTCGCCGGTGGCCGGCATCACCGCCTGGCACGATGAGGAAGAGGTGATCGCGATGGCCAACGACACCGAATACGGCCTCGCCGCCTACGTCTATACCCACGATGTGCGCCGCATCTGGCGACTGATGCGTGGCCTGCGCTTCGGCATGGTCTCGGTCAATTCCGTCAAGATGACCGGCGCGCCGATTCCCTTCGGCGGCGTCAAGCAATCCGGCCTGGGTCGCGAAGGTGGCCGTCAGGGGCTCGAGGAATATCTCGATATCAAGTACTACTGTCTGGGTGGACTGGAAAGCGCCTCCGGAAGTTGAGACGGACATCCTTCACTGTCACATGTCGTTCATGGCGATCGGTGGCCATTGAGCACCGCCGGTCGATCGCCCCTAGTTAAGCATTCGGAGAGTCACATGAGCACCGATAACACCCTGAGCCAGGCCGCCAGCTTCGATGATGCGACCTCGACCGATGAACTGATTCGCCGTGACCGCAAGGTCACCTTCCATGCCTCGACCCACCTGCGCGATTACGCCCAGGGCGATGCACCGGGCCGCGTGATCACCGGCGGCGAAGGCATCCGCATCCGTGAGCGTGACGGACGTGAGCTGATCGACGGCTTCGCCGGCCTCTACTGCGTCAATATCGGTTACGGGCGCACGGAAGTCGCCGATGCCATCCATGAGCAGGCCCTCAAGCTCAGTTACTACCACACCTATGTCGGCCACTCGAACGAGCCGCAGATCGCGCTGTCCGAGAAGATTCTCGAGCTGGCCGGCCCCGGCATGGCCAGGGTCTATTACGGCATGTCCGGCAGTGATGCCAACGAGACCCAGCTCAAGCTGGTGCGCTATTACCACAACGTGATCGGCAAGCCGGAGAAGAAGAAGGTCATCTCGCGCTGGCGCGGCTATCACGGCTCCGGCATCGCCTCTGGCTCGCTGACCGGGCTGGCGGCCTTCCATGATCACTTCGATCTGCCGATTCCGGGCATCCTGCACACCGAGGCGCCGGACTACTACCGCCGTCCTGCCGAGTGCGCCGAGATGAGCGAGCGCGAATTCTCCACCTGGTGCGCCGAGAAGCTCGAGGCGATGATCCAGGCCGAGGGGCCGGAGACCGTCGGCGCCTTCATCGGCGAGCCGGTACTGGGTACCGGTGGCATCGTGCCGCCGCCGGAAGGCTACTGGGAGGCCATCCAAGCCGTGCTCAAGCGTCACGACATCCTGTTGATCTGCGATGAAGTGGTGTGCGGCTTCGGGCGCATCGGCAGCCAGTTCGGCTTCCAGCACTTCGGCATCAAGCCGGACCTGGTAACCATCGCCAAGGGCCTGACCAGCGCCTATCAGCCGCTGTCCGGGGTCATCGTCGGCGACCGTGTATGGAAGGTACTGGAGCAGGGCACCGGCGAATTTGGCCCCATCGGCCACGGTTGGACCTACTCCGGGCATGCGCTGGGCGCCGCCGCCGGTGTCGCCAATCTGGAGATCATTCGCCGCGAGGGCCTGGTCGACAATGCCCGCGATACCGGCGCCTATCTGCAGAACGCCATGCAGGCCGCCTTCGCCGATCACCCCATCGTCGGCAATGTGCGTGGCATCGGCCTGCTGGCGGCACTGGAGTTCTCGCCGCAGCCGTCACAGCGCAAGGCGTTCGACTCAGCGCTCAAGGTCGGCCCGCGCATCTCCGCGGCGGCCCTTGAGGAAGGCCTGGTGGCACGCGCCATGCCGCAGGGCGACATCCTCGGCTTCGCGCCGCCGCTGGTGGTTACCCCCGAGGAAATCGATGACATCGTCGCCCGCGCGCGTCGCGCCGTGGACAAGGTGCATCAGGAGCTCGTCGACAATGGCGATCTCTCTTCCGGTGATCCCGCTTCTGGTGACAAGTAAGTCATGGCATTGACCTTACCCCCGCTCAAGAGCACACGGGAAACGCCGCTGGCGCTGGCCGATATCTATGCCGCGCGCCAGCGGCTGTTTCATTCATCGACGGCCACGGGTGTCGAACGCACGGCGCTGGTGCCGTCACCGGCGCTGTCGCGCCGCTTCGATGCCGAGATTCTGCTCAAGCTGGAGACCCGCCAGCCCACCGGCGCCTTCAAGCTGCGCGGGGCCAGCAATCTGCTGGCCGCCGTGGCGGAACAGGACACCGGAGAGGCCTTCGAGCGCCTTCAGCGCGGCGTGACCACCGCCTCCACCGGCAATCACGGTCGCGCGCTGGCCTACGCCGCGATGCGCCGTGGCCTCAGGGCGGTCATCTGTCTCTCCGAGCAGGTGCCCGCCAACAAGGTGCGTGCCATCGAGGCGCTGGGTGAGCTGGGCGGTGCCACTGGTGGCAGTGTCGAGGTGCGCCGGGTCGGGCGCAGCCAGGACGAGGCCTTCCACGAGGTCAATCGGCTGGTCGAGGAGGAGGGCATGCTGTCGGTGCCGCCCTTCGATGACCCGCTGATCGTGGCCGGTCAGGGCACCATCGGGCTTGAGTTGATGGAGGATTGCCCGCAGCTCGATCAGGTACTGATCGGACTGTCCGGCGGCGGCCTGCTCGGCGGCATCGGGGCGGCGCTCAAGGCGATTCGCCCCGAGACGCAGGTGCATGGCATCAGCCTCACCGAAGGCGCAGCCATGTGGCACAGCCTGCAGGCAGGCGAACCGGTGGAGGTGGAAGAGGTCGCCAGTCTCGGCGACTCACTGGGCGGCGGCATCGGGCTTGGCAATCACACCACGCTGCCGCTGGTGCGCCGCGTGATGGACCACCACCATCAGGTCAGCGAGCGCGCCATCGCCCGCGCCATGCTGATGCTGCTGGAAGAGGAGAAGCTGCTGGTCGAGGGCGCCGCCGTGGTCGGGCTTGCCGCACTCGAGGCCTCGCGGCTGGGCGAGACCGACCCGGTGCTGGCCGAGTCGATCCGCGGCCAGCGTGTCGCGCTGATCATCAGCGGCAACGGCGTCAGTCTGGAGACCTTCGATCAGGCCCGAGCGCTGCTGGCGGACGCTCAGCAGTGATTTATTCGCCCATGGCTCACAGCGTGAGACAGCTGACGGCACACCAGGAGGAGGGCGCATGACACAACCGGCTCAAGAAAGCATGCAGACGTATTCCCGTGAACAGATCGAGCAGGTCGTGGGGCTGGACGCCACGGCACTGGGCACCATTCGCGATGCCTTCATCGCGCTGGGCCAAGGCAAGGTGGTGCAGCCGCCGATCCTGTCGATGGCCATCGAGGAGGCCAACGGCGAGGTGGACGTCAAGACCGCCCATATCCAGGGGCTCAAGCACTTCGCGATCAAGATCAGTCCCGGCTTCTTCAACAATCCCGCCCGCGGCCTGCCAAGCCTCAATGGCCTGATGGTGGTGTTCTCCGCCGAGACGGGACTGGCCAGGGCCCTGCTGGATGACGGCGGCTATCTCACCGCCATTCGTACCGCGCTGGCCGGTGCCGTGGCGGCAGAGGCCCTGTCACGCCCCGACAGCAAGCGCGTCGCGCTGATCGGCGCCGGTGAGCAGGCGAGCCTGCAGCTGGAGGCGCTGCGGCTGGTGCGCGACATCGAGAGTGTCGATGTCTGGGCACGCGACAAGGAGCGGGCCGAGCGTTTCGCGCGTGAGACGGAGGAGCGACTGGGCCTCACCGTACGCAGTCATGACAGCCTGCACGCGGTGTGTCAGAACGCCGACATCATCGTCACTGCCACGCCATCTCACACGCCGCTGCTGGAATACTCGATGCTGCCGGAAGGCGTGCATGTCACCGCGATGGGTTCCGACAGCCCCGAGAAGCGCGAGCTGGAAGCCGATGTGCTGACCGATTGCGACTACTTCGTGTGTGACAGCCGTGCCCAGTCGGAAATCAATGGCGAGCTGAAGGGGCTGGATGAAGACCAGGCCAAGGCGTGCGAGGTGTACGAGCTGGGCAAGCTGCTGGCCGATGGGCGTCGCCTGCGTGAGGGTGACCAGAACAGAGGTGAAGAGACCGAAACCGCCACTGATACCCGCATCACGGTGGCAGACCTGACCGGCACCGGCGTGCAGGACACCGCGATTGCCAGCCTGGCGCTGGCTCGACTCGCCCAGCGCTAGCGCCGCACGCAGCGACAGCGGGTCGTGAAGGCGCGACGGACTTGCCCAGCGCGGCGCCGCATGCGAGGGTCACGCAGTAACGGCAGGAAGCCGTTGACTCCCTCGTCCACTCGGAGCCTGTCGTGACTCGAACCATGCCCTCACCCTATGCTGCGCCGCGCGCCCTCAATGCTGCTCCCGGGGTAGAGGTCCGCCGCTCGCCGCTGGCGGACCTCTGCGCCGACTGCGATGCCGTGACGCTGCTGCCACCGCTATCCCCGCCGGGTGAGGGGTATCTGCGCCATTTCTGCCAGCTGGATTCCCCGCTGGCGGTGTTCGATCTCGACGATACCCTGCTCGATGGCGACTGCACCGGCATGTGGATGCGCTGGATGGCCGCCTGTGGCTGGATCGAGGATGTCGAGGCCTTCATGGCCATCGGCGAGCGCCATCAGAGCGAGTATCACGCCGGCACTCTGGATATCCACGAGCACACCGGCCATCTGCTCGGTCCGCTCATCGGGCGACATCGCGATGAGGTGCGGCGCGAAGTCGATGATTTCGTGGAAGAAATGGTAATGCCGCGTCTGCTGGAAGGCGGCATCGCACGGCTGGCCGAACACGGCGAGGCGGGCCATCGCACCCTGATCATCTCCGCCTCCATGCACCATCTGGTCGGCCCCATCGCCAGTCGCCTGACCGCCGATGGCGCGCTGGCCACCCATCCTGCCTTCGATGAAGAGGGCCGCTTCACCGGCGAGACCACCGGCATCGTCACCTTCCGCGAAGGCAAGCTGGCGGCGCTGGATGCCTGGCTGGAAGACGCAAGCCAGCTCAAGCGTGCGCCGCAGGCACTTTGGGGCTACTCCGATTCCCACAACGACCTGCCGCTGCTGGAGCGGGTCGATCATCCCCATGCCACCCAGCCGGATGCGCCGCTGCGCCAGTTCGCCGAAGCGCGTGGCTGGCCGGTGGTCGATTGGCGCCAGTCGCACCTGTCCATCGAATCGGACTGAGCGTGCATGCAGCCGTCGACTGACTCCCACCTCGTGCCCGATCACAACCCGGATGCCAGAGCCCTGCAGGCGCGTGGCGTCGCGCTGACGGCGCTGGGCGTATTGCTGATCTCGCCGGATGCGCTGTTGCTGCGCCTCGCCGATGTCGCCGATGGCCCGCTGGTGTTCTGGCGCGGCCTGCTGACGGCCATCGGCTTCGCGCTGATTCTGCTGCTCACCCAGCGCGGCGGGCCTGGCCAGCGCTTGGTCAGTGCGCTGGCGCGCATGCGTGGCTGCGGGCGCACGGGACTGTGGGTCGCGCTGCTGTTCACCGGCTCCACGCTGGGCTTCGTGCTCGCCAATCAATACACCCGCGCCGGCAATGTGCTGATCATCCTCGCCGCCAGTCCACTGTTCGCAGCGCTGATGTCGCGGCTATGGCTGGGCGAGCGCCAGCCGCGCCATGTATGGGGCGCGATTCTGGTCTCGCTGGCGGGCATCACGCTGTTGGTGATGGACGAGGCGGGCAGCGGCTCGTTGACCGGCAATCTGCTCGCATTGGGCTGCAGCCTGTCGCTGGCGGGCAACTTCACGCTGTGTCGCACGCGCCCGGGGCTCGACATGAGCCCGATGCTGACCCTGTCGGGGCTTATGACCGCGCTGTGTGGCCTGCTGGCCTGCACATGGTTGGCAGTCTCTGGGGTAGGGGGAGGCGAGGGTGCAGCAGAGGTCCTCGAGAGCGTGCTCACCCAGCTATGGCCCTCGCACAGCGATGATTTCGCTCAGCGCGCCGGCTGGCTGGTGCTGCTGTGTCTGGTGCTCTCGCCGCTGGGCTTCACGCTGATCCAGCGCGGCCCGCTGTATCTGCCGTCCGCCGAGGTGGCGTTGCTGATGCTGCTGGAAAGCGTGTTCGGCATCCTGTGGGTGTGGTGGGTGCTGGACGAGTCGCTGACACTGCGCGGCTGGGTAGGCGGCGCCATGGTGCTGGGCGCGATGCTGATCAAGAGCCTGATCGACCGCCGCCTGCGTCACCTGCAGGCCATGCGCGCCCCTTCTGCGGATGCGTCTGCGGGCGGCAACTGATACAATCCTGCCCATCCCCGAGTTTATTCACTGTCAAATGACAGCCCTCTGGACGCCTCACGGCGACCGGAGCGAATAGCTCATGGCGCGAAGAAAGCCACAGGGCGACCGGAAACGATAGTGACTTCACGACGCGAGCCAGGCGCGAGCGGCACTGCCCTGACGCAGTGATGAAGATTGCCACAACCGGACGCCAGACTGACTCGACAGCGCCAGGATTCAGCACGCACACCACCTTTCCCAACCTGTTGCGGACGACTCGATGACAAGCAGCCTCAAACAGCAGTGGCTCTCCAACCTCCGGCCCGACATCCTGTCCGGCCTGGTGGTGGCGTTGGCCCTGATCCCCGAAGCCATCGCCTTCTCCATCATTGCCGGTGTCGACCCCAAGGTCGGCCTGTATGCCTCCTTCTCCATCGCCGTGGTGACCGCCATCGCCGGTGGCCGTCCGGGCATGATCTCCGCCGCCACCGGTGCCATGGCACTGCTGATGGTCGACCTGGTCAAGGACCACGGCCTGGAATACCTGCTGGCCGCCACCGTGCTGACCGGCGTGATCCAGATCATCTTCGGCTACTTCAAGCTCGGCTCGCTGATGCGCTTCGTGTCGCGTTCGGTGGTCACCGGCTTCGTGAATGCGCTGGCGATCCTGATCTTCATGGCCCAGCTGCCGGAGCTGACCAACGTCACCTGGCACGTCTACGCCATGACGGCGGCCGGTCTCGGCATCATCTATCTGCTGCCGCTGGTGCCGAAGGTCGGCAAGCTGCTGCCGTCGCCGCTGGTCTGCATCATCGTGCTGACCATCTTCTCCATGATCGTCGGTCTGGATATCCGCACCGTCGGCGACATGGGCGAGCTGCCGGACAGCCTGCCGGTGTTCCTGATTCCGGACATCCCCTTCAATCTGGAAACCCTGTGGATCATCCTGCCGTACTCGCTGCCGCTGGCGGTCGTGGGCCTGCTGGAATCCCTGATGACGGCCACGCTGGTCGATGACCTGACCGACACGCCGTCCGACAAGAACCGTGAGTGCAAGGGCCAGGGCGCGGCCAACGTCGTCACCGGCTTCCTCGGTGGCATGGCGGGTTGCGCGATGATCGGTCAGACGATGATCAACGTGAAGTCCGGCGGTCGTACGCGCCTCTCCACCATGGTGGCGGGTGTCGTGTTGCTGATTCTGGTCGTGTTCCTCGGCCCGTGGGTCTCGCAGATTCCGATGGCCGCACTGGTCGCGGTGATGATCATGGTTTCCATCGGCACCTTCTCCTGGCAGTCGATCCGTGACCTCAAGACCCACCCGATGTCCACCAACATCGTCATGCTGGGCACCGTGGCCGTCGTGGTCGCGACCCACAATCTGGCGATCGGTGTGCTGGTCGGCGTGCTGCTCTCGGCACTGTTCTTCGCCAACAAGATCGGTCAGGTGCTGCATATCGGCAGCGACATGAATGCCGATGGCCGTACCCGCGAATACCGCGTAGTCGGTCAGGTGTTCTTCGCTTCCAGCGAGCAGTTCCAGGCCGGTTTTGACCTCAAGGAGACCGTCGAGCGTGTCGTCATCGACGTCAGCCGTGCGCACTTCTGGGACATCACCGCCATCGGCGCGCTGGACACCGTGGTGGTCAAGTTCCGCCGCGAGGGGACCGAGGTCGAGGTGCGTGGCCTCAACGAAGCCAGCGCCACGCTGGTGGATCGCTTCGCGGTGCATGACAAGCCGGATGCGGTCGAGAAGCTGATGGGGCACTGATCTCGTTGGCGCCACCCGCCTGATCGAGGGCGGTGGCGCCAGCGGTTCATGCGGCAAGACGGCGGGCAGCCCCACACGGGCTGCCCGCCGTTTGCGTTGATGGGGCCGGAAAGTGGTAATCTCGAAACAGGCGCCTGAAGCGCCAACCTTGATCGTCAGCATAAGGAAGCACGCCATGAGCCAATCCTCTGCCAGTGCCCTGACAGGCCATGACAAGGTCACCGCCTGCATTGACGGCTCCGCCTTTGCCGTCTCCGTGTGTGATGCCGCCGTATGGGCAAGCCAACGTCTCTCGGCGCCGCTGAGCTTCCTGCATGTGATCGACCGCCAGGAAGGGGCGGGCGAGACCACCAGTGATCTCTCCGGCAGCATCGGGCTCGGCGCGCGCGAGCACCTGCTGGAAGAACTCGCCACCCTGGATGAGCAACGCGGGCGCATCGCCCAGGAGCAGGGCCGCCTGATGCTGGAGGCCGCCTACGAGCGCGCCGTGCAGGCGGGTATCGCCGAGCCGCGCCCACGCCAGCGCAATGGCGAGCTGGTCGAGACCCTGGAGGAGCTGGAAGACGAGATTCGCCTGCTGGTGATCGGCAAGCGTGGTGAAGGGGCGGAGCAGGCCAGCGAGCACCTGGGCAGCAATCTGGAGCGCGTGATCCGCAGCCTGCATCGCCCCGTGCTGGTGGTGCCGGGCGAGTTCAATCTGCCGACGCGGGTGCTGATCGCCTTCGATTGCAGCAGCACCATCAAGCGCGCCGTCGAGGTGTTGGCGGCCAGTCCCCTGCTGCAAGGCGCGGAGCTGCATCTGGTGATGGTCGGCGCGGAAACGGTGGAGCATCAAGCACCGCTGGACGCCGCGCGCGACACCCTCACCGCGGCAGGTTTCAGCGTGCAGGCAAGCTTCAGAGCGGGGGAGGTGGAAGCCTGTCTGCGCGAATATGCCAAGGAACACGCCATCGACATGCTGGTGATGGGCGCCTACGGTCACTCGCGCATCCGTCAGTTGCTGGTCGGCAGCACCACTACCGAGATGATTCGCAACGCCACGGTGCCGCTGCTGATCCTGCGCTAGCACTGTTCAGCCCACGCCCTGCCGGGCAATGAGAACGCCGCGCCTTTCCCTGTCATGTCGGGACGGCGCGGCGTCGTCATTTCTACCCCTTGGGGAGTGGCTACAGGTACGCAAGGCAGAAACCCTCTCGACGACTGGAAAATACCCCGCAGGTCGCGTTGCGCCGCTCGCCGGAATCTGGAACGCTGATGGCCGCTTATCCTCATTGCGCGTCATGCCGCTGCGGGGCTTTCCCTTACGCAGGCGCGTCTTTCACCACTCCAAGAAGAACGGCACAAGGACACTCTCCATGAGCGATATCCAACGTCACGACACCAAGCCACGCATGAGCCGCGCCGTGATCCACAACAACACCATCTACCTGTGTGGTCAGGTTGCCGGACCGGACCACCGCTTCGGGAATATCACGGACCAGGCCAACAGCATGCTCGCGCGTGTCGATGCGCTGCTGGAAGAAGTCGGCACCGACCGCGAGCACCTGCTCTCCGCCACCGTCTATCTCAAGACAATGGACGACTTCAAGACCTTCAACGACATCTGGGACACCTGGGTGCCACAAGGCCACGCCCCCGCCCGCGCCTGCGTACAAGCCGCCATGGCCAGCCCGGAACTGCTGTGTGAAATTACCGTGGTCGCCGCCGTTAAGTAACTCGCAGTATGGTTTTTCTAAGCCCGCCAGAGTTTTCTCTGGCGGGCTTATTATATTTATTGCTATCTGTGTGTATTAGCTTGGTTGAGAGGTGTATGTGAATTTAAATGTTTTTAAATTTTTACTTGATGAGATGCTTTTCTCTAATGACGAGGTTTCACGTCAATCATTATTAGAGTATATGAGCTATGGTCGTTGGAGAAGCCTTTTTAGTAGTATTGTGCTTAATGAAGCAGCTATTGAAGAAATAGCTAAGAGGTCTTATGTACATGCTAACGGCTTTGTTAAATTATTGCTGGTTGATAAAAGGCCTCTATATTCAGTAAGATTACATATATGGCCGTCTACAGTTATTAAAGAGACGGATATACATGACCATCCATGGGATTTTGATGGTTTTATTTTAAATGGAGGGCGGATGCAGGCTCTGAGTGCAACACCCTATTGAATTGAGGGTGGTGCTTCATTGTGCTTTGCCATCAGTTCATTCAT
>NZ_JASSPL010000017.1:0-71821 GCF_030264805.1 Cobetia sp. LC6
CTGAATCAATTGCTTGATGAGCTCACGAGAGGCTAACAAAGGATAGCTTCGTTGTGAAATCCGATCATCCGGCACCCTACAGGTAATGAAACGCCGTATTTCTCGACACCCCACAAGGACACCCCACAAGGACACCCCACAAGGACACCCGATCACCATGCGCATCACGCTCTACTTCCTGATCTCGACCCTGTGCGAAATCGGCTGGGCCACGGGCCTGAAAGTCGCCGACAGTCCGCTGGAATGGGCACTGACGGTGCTGCTGGTCATCATCAGCCTGAGTCTGGTCACCCAGATCGCCAAGACACTGCCCGCCAGCACCACCTACGCCATCTTCGTCGGCCTGGGCACGGTGGGGACGGTGGTGGCTGACCTGCTGTTCTTCGATCTCGAATTCCAGTGGTCCACGCTGGGCTTCGTGGTGCTGATGCTGATCGGCATCATCGTGCTCAAGACGGCCCCCAGCGCGCCTGCCGACAAGCAGCCTCGCGCGAGTGCCACACCGCAGACCACCCTCAGTGAATGACCAGGAGTGACGTCATGGATTGGGTCTATCTGATCGCCGCCGGCTGCTGTGAAGTCGTCGGCGTCACCGGTTTCAACCAGTACGCCAATCAGCACCGCCGCATGGGCGTGTTGCTGGTCGCGCTGGGCTTCAGCTCCTCCTTGAGCCTGCTGTATCTGGCCATGGACACCATCAGTCTGGGCATCGCCTATGCCGTGTTCTCCGGCATCGGGACCGTGGTCAGCGCCATCATCGGCGTGCTGTTCTGGCGCGAGCACTTCTCGTTTCGCCGCATGGCCTGCATCGGCGTCATCGTGCTGTCCATCGCTGGTCTGCACCTGTCCGGCGGGCATTGAGCGTCGGTCGGCGCTTGATTATTGCCATATGTGCAATAACCAATTGCCGACAGGCGCCTTTTTCTGCCCGCGCCAGTGCACTAGCCTCGTGAACCAGCCTCCTGGACTCGGCACCGCAGGCACCCGCCTGAGTGCCTGTCCTGCGGCTTCCTCTGACAACCCATCGTGAAGGAGGTCTCGTTCATGTCAGCGCCCGTCCCTACCCGCATGGCGTTCGTCAATTATCAGCTCGACTGCCCGGAAGGCCTGCAGATCAAGGTGGACCCGAACGGCGAGACCGGTCGCCGCATCGAGCCGGAGCATGACCGCCGCGGTGTCAGGCTGCAGGACCTGCGCGCCACACCGCCCAGCTTCGCCTGCCAGGGGCTGCTGTTTCTCGACACGCCCGAACTTGCCGTCGATGTGCGCGATGCCAAGGTGCGCGATCGCCTGCACACACCGGCCATCGAGGCATTGCTCAAGCAGCAGCTCGGCGTCAGTGAAGTGCAGGTGTTCGACCACACCCTGCGCGGCTTCGAGGGTGAGCGCGTGCCGGCGCAGCATGTCCATGTCGACTACTCGCCGCGCTCTGGCCCGCAGCGCGTGCGCGATCTGCTCCCGCCCGAGAAGGCAGAGCAGTGGCTGAGCGGCCACTACGGCATCGTCAATGTCTGGCAGCCGGTCGAGCAGGCCGTCGCACGTGACCCGCTGGCCTTCGCCGATACCCAGAGCGTGCAACACGAGGACTGGGTCAACATCGATATCCTCTATCCGGACCGCTGCGGCCAGATTCAGGGCCTCGTGCACAATCCGGCTCACCGCTGGTACTTCGCCTCACGGATGCGCCCCGACGAAGCCATCGTCTTCAATGCCTTCGACAGCGCCGGCAAGCCACCGGTCGCGCATACCGCGGCCGAGCTGCTCGATACGCCCGACGATGCGCCGACACGCACCAGTCTCGAGACGCGGGTATTGGTCCGCTATCCCGACTGAGGTGTCACGGCCGCTGGTTGATAACGACTGGTTGAAAATGACTGGTCGATAACGACTGGTTGGTGGCGGCTGAGCGCCGCGGTCGAGATGGCAGACACCTGGCCCATCCGGGTAGCTGCCCCTCTCGCGAGCTTATCGGCACTCGCCGCCAGATGACCGTCGTCCAGGCCTCCCTCCTTGCAGGCCTGTCGGCCACCAGATTCTCGTCACACATTCTTCGTCATTCAGGAGCTTTGCCATGAGCTTGTCTTTCCATGTCGTCCGCCACGAACGCGGCTTCTCTCCCACGCCCCTGCCCATCTGGACCGACAACGGCGACGTGTCTGATCTCTTCGAGGCCGACGCGGCGCCAGAGGTGGTCCGTCAGGAAGTCGAGGGTGTCCCGGGTGCCTTCCAGCTGCTCAATGTGCTGACACCCGCCGAGGCCGACAACTTCGTCGCCGCCCTGGAAGAAATGGGCTTCGAGGAAGATGCGCCCGTCTCCCTGCCGCGTTCGGTACGCCACAACCACAACGTCAACTGGGTCGTCAGTGAAGCGGTCGATCAGGTCATCTGGCAGCGCTCGGCGCCGCTGGTCACCGAGCAGATCCAGGGCGAAGGCGCCAAGGGCATCAATGCGCGCTTTCGTGTCTATCGCTACGAGGCCGGCGACTTCTTCAAGCCGCACACCGATGGTGCCTGGCCGGGCAGTCGCGTCATCAATGACGAGATCGTCCAGGACGCCTATCCGGGCCTGATGAGCCAGTACACCTTCCTCATCTTCCTCAGCGATGGTTATACCGGCGGGCGCACCGAGTTTCTGGTCAGCCGTCGCGACCCCGGCAAGCCGGCCCAGTCGCAGGATGATATCCAGAAGATCTCGGTCTCCACGCCCAAGGGTGGCGTACTGTGCTTCCCGCATGGCTCGCATCCGCAGCACTGCGTGCATGCCGGCGAGCCGATCCGCGACGGCGCCAAGTACATCATCCGCAGCGATATCCTCTACTGATGGCTGCCTGAGCAGCAGTGGCCAGGCACCGCTTGGCAGGTGCCGTTGGGTAAGTACCAAGCGCACAGCCTGAAAACACGAAGGGCCCGATCTCTCGAGACCGGGCCCTTCGTGTTTTCCTGCGTGCCATTCACAGGGCTTGTCAGCAGGACAGCCGCTCGCGGCGGGCGAGCAGGAAGTCGACCCAGGCACGTACGCGCGGGTTGTGCTGATTCTCGCGCGCGAAGACGACCTGGATACCGGTGTCGAAATCCGATGATGTGACTTGAAAGTCCTCCAGCACCGGCAGCAGGCGGCCACTTGCCAGCTCTTCCCTAATCGCCCAGAGCGGCTGCACCACCACGCCGGCGCCCCCCAGAGCTGCCTGGGTGAGAATGTCGGCGTTGTTGGTGCGCAGCGCGCGGGCGCGCACCGAGATGCGATGCTCCCGATCGCCTTGCACCAGCCGCCAGTGATGATTGGCGGTGGTATAGCTGAAGGTCAGCAGACGGTGCTGCTCCAGGTCCTGTGGCTGATGGATAGACGGCTGGGCGGCGAGGTAGGACGGCGCGGCAGCCAGCACGAAGCGCTGATCACTGATATGGCGCGCGATCAGGCTCGAATCTTCCAGATGGCCGATGCGCAGGGCCACGTCGAAGTGGTCCTCGACCAGGTCCACCCGCTGGTCGCTGCTGACGATATCCAGCGCCACCTCGGGATAGCACTGCATGAACTCGCTCACCAGCGGCGCCAGATAGAGGCGCGAATAGCGCCACGGCACCGAGATGCGCAGCGGCCCCGCGACCCGCTCACTCAGCGTCTCCAGCTCATCCTCCAGCTGGTCCACCTCGGCCAGAATGGCGCGAAAGCGGATCAGGGCGCGCTCGCCGGCCGGCGACAGCCGTACATGGCGCGTGGTGCGCACCAGCAGCGGCTCGCCCAGCTGGCGCTCCAGATGATTGACGTGACGCGTCGCCGTGGAACTGGCGATATCCAGCTCCCGCGCCGCCACGTTGAAGCTCTGATGCTCCGCCACCTTGAGAAAGGTGCGCAGGCGTTGGGTCAGTTCGTTCATGGTGCTCCTGCTGTGCCCTCCATCGAAAGGTCGGCGTCCTTGTCGTACAGCCAAGCGGCCAGACAACCGGTTGGCGCTCGCCAGCCACGAGCATATCATCGACGCACCGCAGGATGACCGCGACACGAGGATGAACGACATGGACATGATAAGCAGCATGAAAGGACTCGCCGGTGGCGTCCTGATCGGTCTCTCGGCAGTGATGCTGATGGCCTTGATGGGACGTATCGCCGGTATCAGTGGCATCACGCGCGGTGCGCTGCTGGAATCAGGCCAGGACCGCCGCTGGCGTCTCGCCTTCGTGCTCGGGTTGATCAGCGGCCCGCTGCTGCTTTTGCTGCTCAATCTTGACTGGGGCAATGTGGCCGCAAGCACGGATGCGCTGATCGGCAATCCCGCCAGCGGGGTGCTGAGCATGATGTTCGCCGGTCTGCTGGTAGGTATCGGAACAGGCATCGGCGGCGGCTGTACCAGTGGTCATGGTGTCTGCGGTATCGCGCGTCTCTCCCCCCGCTCGCTGGTGGCTACGGTGGTGTTCGTGACTGTGGCCATGCTGACGGTGTTCGTGAGCCAACATCTGCTGGGGGAGTCACCATGAAAACGGTCATCGGCTTTCTCACCGGGCTGGTCTTCAGCCTCGGGCTGACACTCAGCGGCATGACCGACCCCGCACGTGTGGTCGGCTTTCTCGACGTGGCCGGAGACTGGGACCCCACGCTGATCTTCGTGCTGGGCGGTGCCGTCATCACCACCTTCCTCGGCTATCGACTCGTCTGGCGGCGTGGCACTCCCCTGCTGGGCGAGCGCTTCCAACTGCCCACGCGCCGCGATATCGATGGCCGCCTGCTGCTCGGCGCGGCGCTGTTCGGTATCGGCTGGGGGCTGAGCGGCTACTGCCCCGGGCCTGCCATCGTCTCCAGCAGCGCCATGAGTCTGCCATTGGCGGGCTTTCTGGTGACGATGCTACTGGGCTGGTGGCTGGCCACCCGCCTGACGCGCAATAGCTGATCTGATAACCCCGCCTTGAAACGCAAACGCCCGCCAAATGGCGGGCGTTTGCGTCTTCCTACATGGGAGTCCGTCACGACTAGACGACGCCCTTGGCCTTCATTTCGCGCAGCACGGCGGCGACATAGTGCATCTCCTCGGGCGTACCGAGTGACATGCGGCACCAACCATCTGCCGGCGGGAAGGCGCGCCCGATCAGCACATGGCGTTCCTTCATCGCGGTCTGGAATTCCTTCAGCGGCGTGGAGATACGATGGAAGACGAAGTTGGTCTGACTCGGCAGATACTCCCAACCCAGCTCGTCGAGCGTCGCTGTGAAGATGGCGCGTGCTTCATCGTTGCTCTGCTTGCTGTGGACCAGAAACTCCGGTGACTGCATGGAGGCCGTCGCCGCCATCACGCCGGGGTATGACAGCGTCATGGCATCGTCTTCGACATAGTGGGAAACGTGCTCGAGACGATCGACATCGCCGACGGCGTAGCCGACACGCAGGCCTGCCATGGCGTGAATCTTGGAGAAGGTCTTCAGCAGCAGGACGTTCTTCGCGCCACCGGCAATCAGATGATCGGCGGAGCGGAAGGCCGGGTCATTGACGAATTCGGCGTAGGCTTCATCGATGATGAACAGCGTATCGTCGCGGCTGTCGTTGACCCAGGCCTCCAGTTCATCACTGGAAATGATTGTCGAGGTCGGATTGTTGGGGTTCACCAGATAGACGATGGAGGGGCCAGAGTGGTCGGCCACGGCCTGCTGCATGTCGGAAATCTTGAATGACCAGTCCTCGCGCGAGGACGGCACCTTGCGAATGGCGAGGTCATAGAAGCCGGCATACAGAGCGCCATCGCCATAGGTAAGCTCGGGAATCACCAGCTGGGTATCGGGAGTCGCATGGGCCAGTACGCTGGCACGGATCGCATCCGAGGAACCCGGCGTGAACAAAATGCTCTCGCTCGGCACCTTGTGGTGAGTCGCCACCAATGACTGCAATTTTCCCAGATGGGCGAAGGGGTACCGATTGGAATGCGGGATGGATGCCGCTGCGGCGCGCTGTGCAGACGGTGCCATGCCAAGCGCATTCTCGTTGTAGTTGAGTCGCACCGGTGACTTGGCGGAAGGCTTGAGCACCGCCGCAGCAGGTGCCGTCTCCTTGGCCAAGGCACTGGGAATCCCCGGCAGGAACTGACCCAACGCCGCCCCGGCAATTGCCGCCCCACTCATGCCCAGGAAACCACGACGCGAACGCGATGATGGAGAGCCCTTCTCAACCGCCTGAACCTCAGAAGACTCCTGCAGATCCTTCTCGACTACGTCTGTCATCGTGTGTCCTTTGTCTGTCGCTGCTGCCCTTCCCCTCGTGTGAAACCACACGGGCAATCGGGAGCAAGCCGTTGTTTTTGTATGTGCTAATAAAGCACCACCAACGTATAAGACTTTGGTGAGAGGCACAACGAAACGACGCGCCGGATCGCGCAACCATGCGCCGCGACAAGGGCAACCCCTTGGGAAAGCTACCGCTGGGTTGAAAGCACTCGATGAGCTAAAGATTAAGCATGCCGTATTATACAAAGAAAATTATTAGAATATGTAGTAGAACTCAGTATCGCCTACATACAAAGACCCCAGCCTAAAGAGGTGGGGACTTTGTACAGAAAATTACCACGTGATAATAGAACTTATGACGCCTTTACATTTTCAGAATTTAGTCTGCCAGCTTTGAATAAAAGTACTCACAGACTCAGGCGGTACACTAGCCGAAGCGAGTCTTCTCAACTCAAAGGAATGTGGCTCACCTATTATTTTAGGAAGATCACGGTTGAACAAAATTGAGCTTTCAGATTTTCTATCATCAGTTAAAGCTGCTAGCCATTTCTTGAAGAAATCTAATATGTATTTTCCTCGGACTGAATACATTGACGTCAACAAGGAATAATCTTGTCGATGTTTATTAATATCTAATTCTGCACTAAATAGAACTACTTTTTCAACATCATATTCTTTCGGGGTGACTTTATCGACCTGCACATTTACAAAATTAGTTACTCTTTCCGGCTTTTTAACTATTTCAACTTTTTCTCTACGCGCAGAAAAAATATAATAATTAATATCATAAAAGTGCTTGCAAAATTCGTTATAACACTCTTCAAATTTAGCAATAATATCTTCTCTGATATCCATCTCTCCAGCGCAACGATATTCATCTATCAACAAACTATTTAAAACATGCTTAGAACAAAGAAAATTTTCAATTGAATATCCATCTAGCACACAGACATTTTCCCCATACTCATTATTTTTATCAAAATCATGATCTACAAAAAATAAAGTATTAGAGATATTTTTATCATTCTTTTCTACTAAAGATTTATGTAACTCTAATAGCTGCCGCTTTCCTTTACCTGGAATAGGCTCAAACTCAATGCTTGCATTAATTTTTTTTATCCATTCTTCATAGACTCCAATATCATCAAAACCTTCAAATATAAATATTATTTTATCGCACTGACCTCCCTTCGCTCTGATGAGCTTATCTCTTAATACGCTAGGAGAGCTACGGCTATCTCTGAGCTTTTCAACTAAGCTATTAGTCATTTTTCAGCTCCGATGAACGTTTAACAATCATAGCCCTAGCGTTACTGTCCAAATCATTCTCAAATATAAATGGCGAATGAGTGATCGCCAAAAGCTGACTCACTGAACCACTTAACATAACATCAGGCAGGACCTTCCTCTGCCAATCAATAGATAAAGATAACTCAGGCTCGTCAATTAATAGTATTTTATTAGTGTCATTTAAGTAAAGATAAGACATCAAAGAGATAATTTGTTTTTCGCCAGATGATAAATCGTCTAAGTCAATTTCTCTTTCTTGATCTGGATCCCATGTATCGGTAACTTTAACTTTTAAATTATCTGGGTCAAACTGTAGCTTCTTTTGATCACTCGAAGTCTGCAAGTACTCGTTGCATACATCTACAAATCGCTCAATTTTATCTTCAATTTCTTTAGTTTGAGCGATGACATCACCGAGTCTCGACAAGAAAAATCTTACAAACTTTTCATCACTGTTACTACTTCCTTCCTCATATAAGCTTTCAACTTTATTTATAATACCCTCATCTCCGCCTCTTTGACGCTGTACACGACTAAGAAATCTCTTTAGAGAATCTAATTCTGGTAATTTTGACTCATGACTAACTTCAGGCCCGCGTGGACCCAAAAGTTCATCAAGCATACGAGCACTTAATTTACCGTACTCAAAATTCGATCTTCTCTGTATTTCCTTGGTTAACTCTCCTAGCTGTTGCTCGACATCGGCCAATCCAAATGCAATGTCGTCATACCCCATATCTTGTATAGCGTTATTATAGTTAAACTTTGTGGAGAACTTATTCCCAAAGCTACGCCTACTTCTCTGGTGAAATCTTCTTCTATCTTTCTTTAACGGCCTCTCGACACGGCGGTACGTGGGCAAATATATAACCTCTGTATCACCCACACATCTTTTTATTATATTAAAAGCTTCAAACGTTACAGAGGCATGCCCACTGATTACAATCTCACTATAGATCATACAAAGTTTTTCATGCAGATCGCTAATATCATAATGAGTTTCTGAGAATAGCTTATCACCAATCGGATTCGCTAAAATAGACATTGGGTCCGATTCAGAAAAGGATGTCATTACAAATTCGATTATAGTATCATGTGGTATTGACACTTCCTCTGAAAAATTGCTCAAAATAGCGAGTGTCTTTTCCCCAATATTTAGAGCAAGGTCTTTCTTTTTAATTACAACAACATCGTTCACACTAGCAAAATGACACTCGATGCTATCAAAATCATATGTATTTAACTTGTATATCTCACGCTTGAGAGTGGAGCTTAATATACTAAGTAAAGTTGTTTTGCCCACACCATTTTCTGCCACTAATACTGTAGATTCACCTGCAAAATCTATTGACAGATCTTTATACCCATGCAACCCATTAATTTTAAAAAATTTAACGATGCCGCCAACGTCGCAATTGGACATATGATCCTCTCTTTTAACGATTTGGTGTACATTAGAGATCAGAATATAATATTCATTCACCATGCTCAACTAATCAATAGACTTATTAGATAAAACAACGTCATGCACGACTTTAGTGCAACTACCTTGAAACTGCTTCTAACCAGTGCAAAAAACTAATGAAACGCAACTTTTAGCAACAAAAATATTGCACAAGCGATTGAATTTAATGCATAAACAAAATTAGGCACACTTCCTGCTAGATACTCAGCGAGGCACCGATAGGCATACAACAATCGAAAATCTACACCAATGGAGCGCTAGGGTTCCGGTGACTGGCTGATGGCCGTCACGACTGGTCCGAGAGCACTCGACCTCCAAGCTGGGGGTTACACGGCGGGACAAAAGCCCGGGAGACGCAAAGCCTGTAAAGGTCGGCGCCTCTCACTTTTTCCGCCGGAGATAACGACAATGACCCAGCTCACTCGCCTTTCCCAGTCCGCGACTTCCCCCTCGGATGCCAGCGCCCAGGTGTCATCCGCTGCTGTCTCATCTGCTTCATCTACCGCTTCCAGAAACGCTTCCAGACGTGCTGCGCTGGCCGGCGCCCTGCTGCTTGGCGCATCGCTGAGCCCGCAGGCCATGGCGCAGGATTCCTTCAGCGTGTGCTGGTCGGTGTATGCCGGCTGGATGCCGTGGGAATACGCGGACACCCAGGGCATCGTCGACAAGTGGGCCAAGAAGTACGACATCAATATCGATGTGGTGCAGGTCAACGATTACGTCGAGTCCATCAATCAGTACACCTCCGGCAATGTCGATGGCTGCGCCATGACCAACATGGACGCCCTCACCCTCCCCGCCGCCAGCAGCGTCGATTCCACCGCGCTGATTCTGGGCGACTACTCCGATGGCAACGACGGCGTGATGGTCCGCGACGGCGATTCCATCGAGGCCCTGAAGGATCGCGAGGTCAATCTGGTGCAGTTTAGTGTCTCCCACTACCTGCTGGCACGCGCGCTGGACAGCGTCGGCATGAGCGAGCGCGACCTCACCACCACCAATACCGGCGATGCCGACATCGTGGCGCTGGCCAGCAACACCGACACCCAGGCGGTGGTGACTTGGAACCCGCAGCTGGCCACGCTCAAGGAGATGCCCGGCTACACCGAAGTCTTCAACTCCAGCGACATCCCCGGCGAGATTCTCGACCTGATGGTCGTCAATACCCAGACGCTGAAGGACAACCCGGACTTCAGCCACGCGCTGGTCGGTGCCTGGTATGAGGTGATGGAGAAGATGAAGGCCGGTGACGAAGACGCCCTCTCCCAGATGGCCGATGCCGCCGGCACCGACCTCGCCGGCTATCAGTCCCAGCTGGCCGCGACCCACATGTACTACACCCCCGCCGAGGCCGTGGCCGCCTTCAATGCGCCGAGCCTCAAGGACACCATGCAGCACATCGCCGACTTCAGCTTCGCGCAGGGCCTGTTGGGCGAAGGCGCCCCGGATGCCGGCTTCATCGGTATCGAAACCCCCGCTGGCGTCATCGGCAATGAAGGCAACGTGATGCTGCGCTTCGACCCGAGCTACACCGCCGCACTGGCCGACAGCCAGTAACGCCACGCGGTGGATGCCGCACACGCTCCGTGGGGCAGCCTGCCTCGCGGAACGTGAACCGACCGCCTCCCTCGACCGCACCCTCGTTCGCACCCGTGGAGCCCGCGCATGAAACGCCTGATCAATCTGACACCCTCCCGTGGTGGCCGCTGGCTGCTCGGTGGCCTGCCCTTCGCGCTGCTGGCCATCCTTTACATCGTGCAGTCCAACCAGCGACTGCTCGACAACCCGAATGACCGCCTGCTGCCGTCCTTCGCCGCCATGGGCGAGTCGTTCTCGCGACTGGCCACCGAGGTCAACGTGCGCACCGGCGACCTGCCGCTGTGGACCGACACCTTCGCCAGTCTCGAGCGCCTGCTGGCCGGCGTGCTGATCAGTGCGCTGATCGGCCTGACCGTCGGCCTGCTCACCGGTGGCCTGCCGCTGCTGCGCGCCAAGCTGTCACCGCTGATTACCGTGCTGTCCCTGATTCCGCCGATGGCGATTCTGCCGATCCTGTTCATCGCCTTCGGTACCGGCGAGCTGGCCAAGATCGCGCTGATCGTCATCGGCATCACGCCCTTCCTGATTCGCGACCTGCAGAACCAAGCCCTGCGCCTGCCCGATGAGCAGCTGATCAAGGCCCAGACGCTGGGCGCCAGCTCCTGGCAGGTGCTGACCCGCGTACTGCTGCCCCAGCTGACCCCGCGCCTTCTGAGCGCCACGCGCCTGGCACTCGGCAGCGCCTGGTTGTTCCTGATCGCCGCCGAAGCCATCGCCGCCCAGGATGGCCTCGGCTACCGCATCTTCCTGGTGCGTCGCTATCTGGCGATGGACGTCATCCTGCCCTACGTGGCCTGGATCACGCTGCTGGCCTTCCTGCTCGACCGTCTGCTGGTGCTCGTCTCGACCCGCGCCTTCCCCTGGTATCACGCTGAGGAGAGCCAATCATGAGCCTGATCCACGCCAAGGGTCTCGAGAAGCACTACGGCCAGCAGGTCGTGCTGGAACGCATGAACCTGACCGTCGAGGCCGGAGAATTCATCACCCTGGTCGGCGCCTCCGGTTGCGGCAAGACCACCTTCCTCAAGCTGCTGCTGGGCACCGAGGGCGTCTCGCGCGGTGAGCTGCTGCTCGATGGCAAGCCCATCCCCGGCGAACCGGGCCCGGACCGCGGCATCGTCTTCCAGAAATATTCCGTCTTCCCGCACCTCACGGTGCTGGGCAACGTGATCATGGCCGAGGAGCTGGCACGTGCCCCGCTGACCGGCAAGCTGTTCGGAGCCAAGCGCCGTGAAGCACGGGTCGCCGCCGAAGCGCGCCTGGAAGAAGTCGGTCTGTCCCACGCACTGGACAAGTACCCGCATGAGCTGTCCGGCGGCATGCAGCAGCGCCTCGCCATCGCCCAGGCACTGATGATGAAGCCGCGCATCCTGCTGCTGGATGAGCCCTTCGGCGCGCTGGACCCGGGCATCCGCAAGGACATGCACCAGCTGATCTTGCGCCTGTGGGAAGAACAGCAGCTGACCATCTTCATGATCACCCACGATCTCAAGGAAGCCTTCGAGCTGGGCTCGCGCGTCTGGGTGTTCGACAAGGTGCGCGTCGATGCGCAGGCCCCGCAGGCCTATGGCTCGACCATCACCTATGACCTGCCCACCGAGCGTAGCAAGACCAAGGCGTCGTCCCAGCAGCCGGGGGCTCACCCACCGGGCTCTGACCAAACGACGCTCGAGCGCGAGCACGAAGCGCTGACGACACCAGCCAACTCCGTTTCCCAAGCCACTCTCACCGGAGGCCAATTCAATGAACATACCGCTTGATGCCGCAACCACCGACCGCGCCAGCTTTACCGCGAGCTTTACTGCAAAGTACAAGACCCATCTGCCCGGCGGCCATCACTGGTCGATGCGCATGCCGCGTGGCAGCGCGCTCAAGCTGACCGCGAGCGAGGCCAACGCCAATGTCGGCCTGGTGATGTACAACCCGCTGGATACGCTTGAGCGCCTCAATCTGCCGGATACCCTCAAGGGTCAGCACACCTTCCGCCTCACCGAAGGCCACTGCCTGTATTCCGACATGGGCCGTATCTTCGCCTCCATCATCCAGGACGATCTCGGCTGGCATGACAGCGCCAGCGGCAACCTGATGGAGCACCACTTCGCCGCCAAGGGCTGGCACAAGAAGGCCTATCAGCAAGCCTTCAATGACTTCACGCCCAGCGGCCACGACAGCCTGCTGATCGAGATGGCCAAGTACGGTCTGGGCGAGCGCGACCTGTGCGCCAACCTCAACCTGTTCTCCCGCGTGCGCGCCGATGAAGACGCCAATCTGCACTACGTCGCGGACCACTGCGCCGCCGGCGACAGCGTCACCCTGCGCTTCGAGATGGACACCCTCGTCATGCTGCACACCTGTCCGCATCCGCTGGACCCCGCCGAGGACTATCCGCTGCGCGGCGTGGACATGACCTTCGGCACCGCGACGCCGATGGATGAGCATGACGCCTGCTATCTGTCGCGCCCCGAGAATGCCCGCGCCTACGCCAACAACCAGCTCTATCACCTGGCGGGCTGAGGCGTCCCCCGACAGCAGACGGACGCCACGCCGACTGGCTAGTGGCAAACGACGCCCCAGATGACAAGGACAAAGGACATCCCCATGTGCACCTCGACACTTGAACACCCACATGCCCACACCCCGGCCGCGACGGACGGTGCCCCGCTGAGCTACGCCGACCCCGCACAGCAGCCGCGCGAGCTTGAGCGCACCGTCGAGGCCGGCGATCACTTCATCGGCCTGGTCCGCGCCGGCCAGCACCTGCGCATCACCGACCTGCATGGCAATCAGGCCGCCGACACCCTGTTCTTCTCCGCCGACGACACCGCCGAGCGCTACAGCGCGATGGACACCGTGCGCGAGCAGGGCAAGGTCTACCTGACCACCGGCACGGTGCTCTACTCCACCCGTGGCCGTGCGCTGCTGACCATCACCGGCGATACCTGCGGCCGGCATGACACCCTGGGCGGCGCCTGCTCCAGCGAGTCCAACACCGTGCGTTACGACCTGGAGAAGCGCCACATGCACTCCTGTCGTGACAACTGGATGCTGGCCATCGCCCGCTACCCGAAGTACGACCTGACCAAGCGCGACATCGGCCACAACATCAACTTCTTCATGAACGTGCCGGTCACCGCCGATGGCGGCCTGAGCTTCGAGGATGGCCTGTCCGGCCCGGGCAAGTACGTCGAGATGGTCGCCGAGCGTGACGTCTACGTGCTGCTCTCCAACTGCCCGCAGCTCAACAACCCCTGCAATGGTTACGACCCGACACCGGTTGCCATCCGCATCAGCGACTCGCCGCTGGGCTGATCCACTGAGCTGAGCCGCCGAGCTGAGCCGTAAAGCTGCACCGAAGCATTCGAATACGACAAGACACGGCCGAGCCACACCTGACGATGTCATCTCTTCTGCATCACTCGTCAGCCCCCAAGGCTCCGCCCGGCTACCGGACGACCGGCAGCTCACAGTTTGAAGGCGGGACGACCCGCCGCCGGAAGGATGACTCCGTCATGTTCCACAAGGTCCTGATTGCCAACCGTGGCGCCATCGCCACCCGAATCCAGCGCACGCTGCGTGCCCTCGGTGTCCAGAGCGTCGCCGTCTACGCAGAAGCCGATCGTGAATCCCCCTTCGTGCGCGAGGCCGATGAAGCCTACTGCCTCGGCGAAGGTGCCGCCGCCGAGACCTATCTCGACATCGACAAGCTGATCGCCATCGCTCGCGAAAGCGGCGCCCAGGCCGTCCATCCGGGCTACGGATTCCTGTCCGAGAACACCCGCTTCATCCAGGCCTGTGACGCTGCCGGCCTGGTCTTCCTCGGCCCGACCGTCGAGCAGATCCACGCCTTCGGCCTCAAGCACGAAGCGCGTACCATCGCCGAGAATGCCGGCGTACCGCTGGTACCCGGTAGCGGCCTGCTCGACGACGTGGAGAGCGCACTGAGCGAGGCCGCACGTATCGGCTATCCGGTGATGCTCAAGTCCACCGCCGGCGGCGGCGGCATCGGCATGCAGGTGTGTGAGGACGCTGCCTCCCTCAGTCGCGCCTTCGATTCGGTGAAGGGGCTGGGCGAGCGTAACTTCGGGGATGGCGGCGTCTTCCTAGAGGCGTATATCGCCCGCGCCCGTCACCTGGAAGTGCAGCTGTTCGGTGATGGTGAAGGCACGGTGATCGCACTGGGCGAGCGCGACTGCTCCAGTCAGCGCCGCCACCAGAAGGTCATCGAGGAATGCCCAGCACCCAACCTGCCCGAGCACGTTCGCGAAGACATGATCGCCACCGCCATCCGCCTCGGCGAAGCCGTCAATTACCGCAGCGCCGGCACCGTCGAATTCATCTATGACGCCGAGCGTCAGGCCTTCTATTTCCTGGAGGTCAATACGCGCCTGCAGGTCGAGCACGGTGTCACCGAGCTTGTGTGGGGCGTGGATATCGTCGCCTGGATGCTCAAGTTGGGCGCCGGTGAGCTGGGCAATCTGCGCGAGCTGGTCGCGCCGCTCACACCCCGCGGCCACGCCATGCAGGCACGCGTCTACGCCGAGAATCCGCAGCACGACTTCCGCCCTTCCAGCGGCCTGCTCACCGAGGTGGAATTCGCCAATGACGCCGTGACCGCCGCCCTCGCCGACGACAGCCAGCTGCGGGTGGATCACTCCATCGAGGCCGGCTTCGAGGTCCCCGCCTGGTTCGACCCGATGCTGGCCAAGGTGATGGTGCATGCCCCGACCCGCGAGCAGGCGCGCGGCGATCTCTCCAAGGCACTGGCGGCCTCTCGCCTCTACGGCATCGAGACCAACCGTCAGTGGCTGTCGCACCTGCTGGAAGACCCACGTTTCATCAATGTCGAGATCTACACCCGCTGGCTGGAAGGCCTCGAGTGGGCCGCGCCGACCTTCGAGGTACTCGTGCCCGGCACTCTGACCACCGTGCAGGACATGCCGGGTCGCCTGGGCCACTGGGATGTGGGCGTGCCGCCCTCCGGCCCCTTCGATGACTACGCCTTCCGTCTCGGCAATGCGCTGCTGGGCAACGCCGCCGATGCCGCAGGCCTCGAGATCACCCTCAATGGCCCGACGCTGCACTTCCATCGCGCCACGCGCGTGGTGCTGGCCGGTGCTCCACTGCCCGCCACGCTGTCCGTTCCAGCACCGCAAGATGGCGCTGATGACGCCGTGACTCACGAGCTTGCCCTGTGGCAGGTGCATGAGATCGCCGCTGGCAGCACCCTGAGCCTGGGCAAGGTAGCCGCTGGCGCGCGCAGCTATCTGCTGATCGCCGGTGGCATCGACTGCCCGCAGTATCTGGGTTCGCGCGCGACCTTCACCCTGGGCCAGTTCGGCGGCCATACCGGACGTGCGCTGCGCAGTGGCGACACCCTGCCGCTGGCCGATCTCGCCGAGTGCCCCCAGCCCGCCCTGACCCGGCTGCCCGTGGCGCTGATCCCGCAGGGCGCTGGCGCAGTGAATGAGGCGCAAGGCAATAATGAGCAAGGCAAGAGCTCAGGCCACGAATGGCAGATCGGCGTGCTCTACGGCCCGCACGGTGCGCCGGACTTCTTCACCGAAGACGACATCAGCACCTTCTTCGGCCACCGCTGGGAAGTGCATTACAACTCCAGCCGCACCGGCGTGCGCTTGATCGGTCCGCGTCCGCAGTGGGCACGCGCCGACGGCGGCGAAGCCGGTCTGCACCCCTCCAACATCCACGACAACGCCTACGCCTTCGGCACCATCGACTTCACTGGCGACATGCCGGTCATCCTCGGCCCGGACGGCCCGTCGCTGGGCGGCTTCGTGTGTCCGGCCACCGTGGTGCGTGGTGAACGCTGGAAGCTGGGCCAGCTGGCCGCCGGCGATCGTATCCGTTTCGTCGCGCTGACTCTGGAGGAAGCTCGCGCCATCGAGGTGCAGCAAGACGCCGTGATCGCCGCCCTCGCCACTGGCAAGCTCGACGCACTGGAGTCACCTCTGGCGGCGACCAGCAACACGCTGAGTGCCATCGCCGAGCAACGTCCGCGCCCCGATGACTCGCCAGTGCTCAAGCGCCTGAGCGCCGAGCAAGGCGGCGAGCAGATCGTCTATCGCCGCGCCGGGGATGATTTCCTGCTGATCGAATTCGGCCAGATGGAGCTGGATATCGCGCTGCGCTTCCGCGCCCACGCCTGGATGCTGTGGCTCAAGGAACACCCGCTGCCCGGCCTGATGGAGATGACCCCGGGCATTCGCTCGCTGCAACTGCATTACGACCCGCGCAGCCTGACGCTCGAGACGCTGATGGCGCATCTCGAACAGGCCGAAGTCGCGCTCAAGGATGTCGAGGACATCGAGATCGAGGCACGCACCGTGCACCTGCCGCTGTCCTGGGATGACCCGGCGTGTCAGCAGGCCATCGACAAGTACCAGCGTTCGGTGCGCCCGGACGCCCCCTGGTGCCCGAGCAATCTGGAATTCATTCGCCGCATCAATGGCCTCGCCGATGAGACGGCGGTGCGCGAGACGGTGCTCAACGCCCGCTATCTGGTGATGGGCCTCGGCGATGTCTACCTGGGCGCGCCGGTGGCCACGCCGCTGGACCCGCGCCAGCGCCTGGTGACCACCAAGTACAACCCGGCACGCACCTGGACCGCCGAGAACTCGGTGGGCATCGGCGGCGCCTATCTGTGCGTGTATGGCATGGAAGGTCCGGGCGGCTATCAGTTCGTCGGCCGCACGCTGCAGATGTGGAATCGCTATCGCCGCACCGAACACTTCACCAGCCCCTGGCTGCTGCGCGTCTTCGATCAACTGCGCTTCCACCCGGTCAGCCATGAGGCGCTTGAGCAGATCCGTCGTGATCACCCTCAGGGCCGCTACGACCTCAAGATCGAGAAGACGCGCTTCCGCCTCGCCGATTATCAGGCGCAGATCGCCGAGCATCAGGCCGAGACCGATGCCTTCCGTGAACGCCGTCAGGCCGCCTTCCAGCAGGAAATCGACGACTGGCATGCACGCGGCCAGTTCACCTTCGAGGATCAGGTCAACGAGGTACAGGAAGCCGACAGCCTGAGCGATGACGAGCTGGGCATCGAGACACCGGTCACCGGCAGCCTGTGGAAGCTGGAGGTCGCCGAGGGCGATCTCGTCGAGGCCGGCCAGGTGGTGGCGCTGGTCGAGTCGATGAAGATGGAAGTCGAGATTCGCACCCACACCGCAGGCCGTGTCGTTCGCCTGCCGATCAAGGAAGGCAGCGGCGTCGCCCCCGGCCAGCCGCTGATCGTGCTGTCGACCGCCGTGGAAACCACGGATCCCGCTGATGCCAGCGCACCAGACAACGCCCAATCGACCCTGTCTTCCGAGGAGATGCTGTGATGATGACCCATACCCCGCTCAACCTGAGCATCACGGCGCTGAGCAAGGCCTATCAGGCCGGTGAGATGACGCCACGCCAGCTGGTGGATGAGTTGCTGGCCGCGCAGCCCGATCAAGATGCCGCCTGGATCACCCGCCTGAGTGCAGATCAGCTGGAACCCTATCTGGCGCGTCTGGACGCCGTGGCGCCCGAGTCGCTGCCGCTCTACGGCATCCCCTTCGCCATCAAGGACAACATCAATCTCGCCGGCGTGACCACCACCGCCGGTTGCCCGGAATTCGCCTATACACCAGACGATGACGCCTTCGTGGTCAAGCAGCTGATCGCGGCAGGTGCGATCCCGATGGGCAAGACCAATCTGGATCAGTTCGCCACGGGTCTGGTCGGGGAACGTGCCCTGCCGGTGTACGGTACCCCGGCCAATGCCTTCGACCCCGCCTATGTGCCGGGCGGCTCCAGCAGTGGCTCCGCCGTCGTCACCGCCCAGGGCCAGGTCAGCTTCGCGCTGGGCACGGACACGGCGGGCTCGGGGCGCGTGCCGGCCTGTTTCAACAACCTGGTGGGCGTGAAGCCGACGCTTGGCCTGCTCAGCGCGGGCGGTGTGGTGCCGGCCTGCGCCACCCTGGATACCATCTCCATCTTCGCGCTAGGCTGCGATGATGCCGCGCAGGTGCTGTCAGTCACCGCACAGTTCGATACCGACAATCGCTGGGCGCGCGAGCATGACTTCAGCGTTCACGGCCAGGCCTATGGCGTGCTGCCGGACCTCGGCGGTCTGCGCATCGGTGTGCCGCCACGGGCTCAGTGGCATACCGACAGCGATTACAGCGGCTACATGGAAGCGGCGATGCGTCAGTGCAAGGCGCTGGGGGCCGAGCTGGTCGAGCTGGATTGCAGCCCGCTGCTGGCCGCCGCGCGCCTGCTGTATGAAGGCCCGTGGGTGGCGGAGCGCTATCACGCGGTGCGCGAGCTGATCGAGCGCAACCCCGAGGCGCTGCACCCGGTAACCCGCGAGATCACCCTCGGCGGTGCCACGCCGCTGGCCGTCGATGCCTTCGATGCGCGCTATCAACTGGCCGAATACCGCCGTCAGGCCGAGGCGCTACTGGCGCAGGTGGACGTGATGCTGGCCCCGACCACGCCGCGCCTGCCGACCAAGGCGGAGCTGGCCGAGGCACCGATCGCCGTCAATTCCGAGCTGGGCACCTGGACCAACTTCATGAACCTGCTGGACCTGAGCGCGCTGGCCGTACCGGTGGGCTTCAACCGCCAGGGCCTGCCCGGGGGCGTGACACTGTTCGCGCCTGCCTTTGAAGACCTGCAGCTGCTCAGCATCGCGCGGCTGCTCGAGAAGGAATTCGCACTGCCGCTGGGATCCAGCGCCGTCGCCCGCCCCCAGGCTCGCCTCGCAGACAGCGATCTGCCGATGGCGCAGAATGGCCGCCTCGAGATCGCGGTCTGCGGCGCACATCTCACTGGCATGCCGCTCAATCACCAGCTCACCCAGCGCGATGCACACCTGGTCGCCCGCACTCACAGCGCCCCCCGCTACCGCCTCTATCAGCTGGACGATGCGACACCCGCCAAACCGGCCATGCTACGTGCCCCGCAAGACGGTACCAGCATCGCGCTGGAGGTCTGGTCACTACCCATCGCCAGTGTCGGCAGCTTCCTCGCCGGCATCCCCTTCCCGCTGGGCCTGGGCCAGATCGAGCTCGAAGACGGCCGCTGGGTCGCGGGCTTCATCTGCTCGGTGTCCGCTGACAGCGGCGTACCGATGACGGACATCAGCGAATACGGCGGCTGGAAGGCGTGGGTGGAGCGCGAGTGAGCGCGCCGTAACCTCTGATCCGTAACCCTGAGCCGCCCTGCACCACAAGACAAAGAGCGACAGATCTGAAACGAAACGCCCCGCGACCGGATACACGGCCGCGGGGCGTTTCAGTTTGACGCTTGTGTGCGTGGCCTGAAGGTGGGAACGCGTGGCCCGTATGAGTGCCCCGATAGCTGCCTCTGGCTTGCTACATGACCAGCCCCACCGCCCGATAGCACCATGCCGGGCTCATGAAGTTCCCCGAAATTTTCATTCTTGGCATCCCGCAAAGCATGTCTGGCATTTCGCAAAACAAAAGTGCCGCCAGCGGGTAAATAATAATGATTATTATAAACAACTAGGGAACGCAGTCTTGGCTCACTCACTCCGCCGTCCAGGTTTCACTCGCTCGCCACTTGCTCTCTCCATCGCGCTCGCGACCTCTTCACTGCTCAGTGCCACCGCCGTTGCGGATGACACTCGCACGCTTGAGGCGATGACCATCGTCGGCGAGGCACAAGGCAGCACCACAGAAGAGACACAGGCGTATACGGTCGACTCCAGCACCAGTGCCAATGGCCTGACGCTATCACCGCGCGAGACACCGCAATCCGTCAGCTTCCTGACCCGCCAGCAGATGGAGGATGAGGCGCTGACCAGTACCACGGAAGCCGTCAATCGTCTGCCGGGGGTGTCTTCCAATCGTCTCGATGGCACGCGCACCAACTTCCAGTCGCGTGGCTACTCGATCCGCAATTTCCAGTTCGATGGTCAGCAGAGCAACACCAGCAGCTTCTGGCCCTTCGGCGACGCCGAGTGGGATACCGCCATCTATGATCGTGTCGAGGTCGTCCGCGGCGCCACCGGCCTGATGACTGGCGTGGGCGACCCGTCCGCCACCGTCAACTTCGTGCGCAAGAAGCCGCTGGATGAAGCCGCAGCGAGCGTGACAGGCGCTGTCGGTAGCTGGGACCGCCGCCGTGGTGTGGTGGATGTCAGCACACCTCTGGATGACGCCGGCAAGGTCGGCGTGCGCTTCGTGGCCGCCAAGGACCGCTCCGACAGCTTCATGGATGATGTCGAGAATGATCGCGAGACGTTGTATGGCGTGATCGCCGCGGAACTGACACCGGATACCGAACTGAACGTCGGCGTCGAGTATCAGCGCTACGACCAGGACGGCGCCTATCTGGGCGTGCCGCTCTACTACACCGATGGCACGCGCACCGATTTCGATCAGTCAGTCGCCAACAATACCGAGTGGGCTCACTTCTTCACCGAGAACACGCGTGGCTTCGCGGACCTGACCCACTACTTCGCCAATGGCTGGAAAGCCACAGCGGCCTACAGCCATGGTGATGCCAACTACGGGCTGACCTACAACTACCGTGGCGGCTATGTGGATCGTGACAACGGCATCCTCTACTACGACAGCAATCGCCAATATCCGACGACCTCCTATCTGGTCGACTATCGCGGTGATCGCACCCAGAAGAACCTCAACCTGAGTGCCGAAGGCCCCTTCGAGCTGTTCGGTCGTGAGCACCAGCTGGGCTTTGGCTACATGCAGCTCAAGGAAGAGTACGAGATCTGGAGCCGCACCCCGGCGGGCGACGTACCGGCGCTGGGCAGCTTCACTGATCGTGACGACCCGGCACTGACCGAGCCCGAATGGGGCGAGTGGGGCCTGACGGATGACACCGAGACCAAACAGGAAGGCTTCTACGCCGTCACGCGTTTCTCGCTGGCCGACCCCGTACACCTGATCATCGGCGCCCGTCTGACCGATTGGGAGATCGACCAGGATTACCGTGGTGAGCGCAGTTACGAATACAACGACGAGTTCACGCCCTATGCCGGCCTGATCGTCGACATCACCGACAATCTCACCGCATATACCAGCTATACGCAGATCTTCAACACCCAGAGTGAGCGTGCCCCCGATGGCGCCCTGCTCGATCCGCTCGAGGGCACCAGCTACGAAGCAGGCCTGAAGGCGGCGCTGTTCGAGGACCGCGCTGACGTGTCCTTCGCCGTCTTCCGCAGCGAGCAGGACAATCTGGCCGTCGAGATTCCGGGCGTCTATGTCGCAGGTACCACCGATCAGGCCTACACCGAATCCGATGGCGCCGTGGTCGAAGGCTTCGAGCTGGAAGTGGCCGGTGAAGTCGCGCCGGGCATCAACCTCTCCGCCAGCTACGCGCTGGTGGATGCCGAGGATTCCGATGGCACCCAGCTCAATACCAGCTATCCACGCCAGCAGGCCAAGGTCTATGCCACCTGGCAGTTGCCCGGCGACTGGTCACGCCTGACCCTGGGCGCTGGTGGCACCTGGCAGGGTGATACCTACAAGGATACCGACACGCCCACCGGTAGCGAGAAGGTCGGCCAGGGCGATGTCTTCCTCGCCAACGCCATGGCGCGCTATCGCTTCAATGACAACTTCAGCACCCAGCTCAACGTGTCCAACCTCTTCGATGAGGAGTACTACACGCAGCAGGGCTTCTACAGCCAGTACCTGTACGGCGCGCCGCGCAGTGCGTTGCTGAGCATGACCTACGACTTCTGAGTCGAGCATTCCCTGCACGAACATTCTCTGTATCCGACGACCAGACAGGCCCTCACCGACCGGGTCTGTCTGGTCTCATCTTGATGGCGGTATCCACCGCGACACGATCACAAAAGGATTCTCCCTTGCGACGCACGCGACTTTCCTGCGCCATTGGCCTGGCCCTCATGGCCACTTGTTTCATGCCTGCCGCCCAGGCACACGAGTCACACTCTTCACAGGCTGACACCCACACCTCCTCGCTTGTCTCTGATGTCACCGAGACAACGGCTCAGTATCCACTCACCATCCAGCATGCTTTCGGTACCACCGTCATCGAGAAGAAGCCGCAACGTATCGCCACTGTCGCCTGGGCCAATCATGAAGTGCCGTTGGCACTGGGCGTGGTGCCTGTGGGCTTCCCCCGTCAGGCATTCGGAGATGATGATGGCGACGGCATGATGCCGTGGGTCAAGGCACGACTGGACGAACTGGGTGGTGACGCCGCCAATCTGTATGACGAAGGGGATGGCATCGACTTCGAGGCCGTGGCCGCGAGCGAGCCGGATGTGATACTCGCTGCCTATTCCGGACTCAGCGAGGCCGACTACAACACCTTGAGCAAGATCGCCCCTGTCGTAGCTCGTCCTGGCCCGCGCTGGTCTTCCAGCTGGCGTGACATGATTCGCCTCGATAGTGCCGGCATGGGCATGGCGGCCGAGGGCGAAGCGCTGATCGAGCGTCTCGAGGCACAGGTCGCCGAGAATGTCGCAAGTCACCCGGAGATCCAGGGCAAGTCGATCATCGTGATCAGCCATATCGACCCGACCAATCTGAGCCGCATCGCCTTCTACAACGACAACGATGCCCGGGTGCGCTTCTTCCACGAACTGGGCATGGTCTCGCCGCAGTTCGTCACCGAGACCGCCGTCGATGGCCGCTTTGCCGGTCAGATCAGTGCAGAGCGCCTCGATGAGCTGGCCGATGTCGATATCGTGCTGACCTATGGCGGCCAGACACTGGTTGACCGCCTCAATGAGCATCTGCTGACCTCACGCCTGCCGGCCATCCAGCAGGACGCCGTGGTGTTGCTGGAAAACGGCCCGATGGGCACGGCCGCCAACCCCACACCCCTCTCGATTCCCTGGGTACTCGACGATTATGTTGACCTGTTGTCCATCGCCGCCAACAAGGCCGACTGACCTCACCGGGCGCGCCGCTTCCCGCAAGCGGCGCTGGCTGGGGATGCTGGGACTGGTGCTGGCGTTGGGCGCTGTCGTGGTGCTGTCAGTGATGTTCGGCGCACGGGCGACGAGCTGGTCCGATATCATCAGGCTGCTGGATGGCTCTCTCGACACGATGGCGGAGGCGGCTGTCGCCAGTCGTCTGCCGCGCACGCTGCTGGCCATCATGGCTGGGGCGGCGCTGGGCGTTTCAGGGGCAGCCATGCAGGGATTGACCCGCAACCCGCTGGCAGACCCGGGGCTACTTGGCGTGAATGCCGGTGCCGCTCTGGCAGTGGTGATCGGCATCGCCTGGTTCAGCATCGAGCAGGCCAGCGACTATCTGTGGCTGGCCATTGTCGGGGCGGGCGCAAGCGCCGTGGTGGTCTATCTGATCGCCAGTCTCGGCCGAGGTGGCGCCACCCCTTTGAGATTGGCGCTATCCGGTGCCGTCGTGTCAGCAGCACTGAGTTCCTTGACCTCGGCCATCATCCTGCCGCGCGCCGACATCGGAGGCTTGATCCAGTCGTGGCTGATCGGTGGCGTGGGTGGCGCGACACTGGATCAGATCACGCCTGCCCTGCCCTTCGTGATCAGCGGCCTGCTGATCTGCGGGCTTTCAGCTCGCAAGCTGAACATGCTCGCGCTCGGTGATGACATGGCCAGTGGGCTCGGCGAGCGAGTCGCATTCATGCGACTCATGACGGCGCTGGGGGCGATTCTACTGTGCGGCGGCATCACCGCGGTATGTGGGCCCATCGCCTTTGTCGGCCTTGTCGTGCCACATGTCTGCCGTCTGGTGGTCGGCAGTGATTACCGCTGGGTGGTTCCGCTGTCAGCACTGGCCGGGGCGCTGTTGCTGACGTCGGCCGATATCGCGGGCCGGCTGATTGCCCGCCCTGCCGAACTCGATGTCGGCATCATGACTGCGCTGGTCGGCGCCCCCGTCTTTCTCTGGATCGTACGTCGCCACAAGGTGAAATCACTGTGACTGCCTTTTCTTCTCGTCGCGCATCCCAGCCTGAGGATGAGACGGCGCAGCATGTGATGCACGCATCGCTTGATGACACTCACCGGGCCCACCCAAGGCCCCTGCGCCCACGCGCCCGTTGCGGCCACCGGGATATCCGGGGGCTGCGTAAATCTCGCCAGGATGCCAGAAGGCGCAAATCCTGGTGCCTGTTCGCGGTCCTGGTGACAGCCTTCAGCCTTACCCTGGTACAAGGCCAAAGCTTTATCTCCCCACTGACGGTACTGCGTGTGCTGTGGGGCGAGCCGGTCGCAGGTGCAAGCTTCATCGTGGGCGAGCTGCGCCTGCCTCGCGCGCTGGTCGCGGTGCTGGCAGGTGGCTGTTTTGGCCTGGGCGGAGCCGCCTTCCAGAGTCTGCTGCGCAACCCGCTTGCGAGCCCGGACATCATCGGCATCAGTGCCGGTGCCAGCGCTGCGGCGGTCTTCGCCATCGTGATGCTGTCGCTGAGTGGCACTGCCGTATCAGTGATCGCGGTACTGGCGGCGCTGGGCGTCGCGGGCTTGATCTACGCACTGTCATGGCGCAATGGCGTGGCCGGTGCACGCCTGATTCTGGTAGGCATCGGGCTGGGCGCCATGCTGCAGAGCATCACCGCCTATGTTCTGACCCAGGCACCCAGCTGGTCACTTCAGGAGGCCCTGCGCTGGATGACGGGCAGTCTCAACAGCGTGACCCTGAGCCAGGTGGCACCGCTGGGTATCGTGTTCGTCCTGCTTGGGGGCGTCCTGTTACTGCTGAGCCGGAGTCTGGAGGTCCTGCGCATGGGCGATGACATGGCAGCCGGGCTGGGTGTGCGGCTGTCCATGACTCGCCTGGGCATCATCATTTCCGCTGTCGGTCTGGTGGCCTGCGCCACTGCCGTGGCAGGCCCGGTCGCCTTCGTGGCCTTCCTGAGTGGCCCCGTCGCGACACGACTGTTTCACCATCAGGGTTCCGTGCTGGTGCCAGCAGCGATGATCGGTGCGCTCTTGATGCTGGGCGCAGACTTCATCGGACAATTTCTGCTGCCCGCCCGCTATCCGGTGGGCGTGGTGACCGGTGTGCTCGGTGCGCCCTTCCTGCTCTATCTCGTGATTCGTGAAAACCAGCGCGGAGCTTCTTCATGACGCAGCCTTCTTCCTGCACTTCAGGCCTTGGCGTGACAGACCTCGCGGCTGGCTATGCCGAGCGTCCAGTCCTTTCCGGTATCGATCTCGACATCGCACCAGGCAAGACAACAGCCATCGTTGGTGCCAATGCCTGCGGCAAGTCGACATTGCTACGCACGCTCTCACGGCTGCTGACACCCGTCCGAGGCGAAGTCCTGCTGGACGGCAAGTCGATCCATCGCTTGCCGGCCCGGCAATTGGCAAAGCGATTGGGATTGCTCTCTCAATCACCGATCGCGCCGGAGGGTATCACGGTGCTCGACCTCGTCAGTCGAGGGCGTCATCCCCATCAAAAGCTGTTCCAGCGCTGGCGTCGTGAGGACGATAGCGCCGTGCTGGAAGCCCTCAACGCCACGGATACCGCCTCATTGGCGGAGCGCCCGGTAGATGAGCTCTCCGGCGGGCAGCGCCAACGCGTCTGGATCGCCATGGCCCTTGCGCAACAGACCGACATCCTGTTGCTCGATGAGCCGACCACCTTTCTCGACATCAATCATCAGGTGGAAGTGCTTGACCTGCTGACAGATCTGAACCATGCCAGAGGCACGACTATCGTGATGGTGCTGCATGAACTGAACCTGGCGGCACGCTATGCCGATGTACTGATCGCGCTATCCAAGGGCTGCATCTACGCCCACGGCAGCGCCGAGACAGTCCTGACGCGCGAGATGGTGAAAGACGTTTTCGGCATGCAGAGTCATATCTCGCCCGACCCCGTCACCGGCAAGCCGATGATGACGCCGCTGGGCAGACATGGACTGACACCTCGGGCTCCCGTTCCGGGATAGATTCTGCCACCCGATGCGCAATAGATACGAAAACCCCGCTACCGGTGACCCGGTAGCGGGGTTTTTCGGGCTGCCTTGACTCGCCCGATCTACTTCTTGAGGCTGTCGATCAGCAGCTCAGCGACACCTTCGGAAGACATCGGATTCTGACCGGTGATGATCAGGCCATCCTGAATCGCGAAGGAGGTGAAATCGGCCTTCTTCTCATAGATGCCGCCTTTCTGCTGCAGGGCATCTTCGACCAGGAACGGCACGACATTGGTGAGACCGACGCTTTCTTCTTCGCCATTGGTGAAGCCGGTGACACGCACACCGTCCACGAAGGGAGTGCCATCCGGCTTGCGGGCGTTCAGCAGCACTGCCGGGGCGTGGCAGACGGAGCTGACCGGCTTGCCAGCCGCGTGGAACTGCTCGATCAGACGGATGGAATCCGCGTCGTTGGTCAGATCCCATAGCGGGCCGTGGCCGCCCGGGTAGAAGATGGCGTCGAAGTCTTCGACCTTCATGTCTGCCAGCACGGCGGTGGTGGCGAGGTCCTGCTGAGCAGCGGCGTCCTTGTCGAAGCGACGCGTGGCATCCGTCTGGAAATCCTCGCCTTGGCTTGCCGGGTCCAGCGGCGGCTGGCCACCCTTGGGAGAGGCCAGCGTCACCTCGATGCCGGCGTCCTTCATGACGTAGTAGGGAGCCGCCAGCTCTTCGAGCCAGAAGCCCGTCTTCTTGCCCGTGTCACCCAGCGTATCGTGGGAGGTCACTACTACCAGAACCTTGCTCATGTTGCTCTCCTCTACGTGCGGGATAGCCCGCAATGGTCACTTCACGAAAGATGTCAGCGACGTAATGGTCACTAAATGGTGCTCGCCCTGTGTTGAATCAAGCCTACTGCCCTCACCATCATCGTCATAATCGATAGTCCGGATAGCCACTATCATTGAGATAAATAGTGCTCATGTCGCTCAGCTCAAGATGGCCATGCTCATCCGTTGTAGCAGATCAGCTGTGAGAGGCCTGGCTTGCCAGATCAGTAAGTTGGCATCAGATGCACTTCGCGGATATTGGCACGCGGCGAGGCTCTGATGGCGTAGAGCACGGCATCCGCCACATCCTGCGGGTCCAGCTTGTCCGGCTTGGGCTGGTCGAAGAAGGCGGTATTGACCATGCCCGGGGTGATGGTGGTGCAGCGGCCCTGCCACTCGGCCATTTCCATCGCCAGGTTCTGGCCGAAGCCGTAGGCGAACCACTTGCTGGAACTGTAGATGGAGCCCGCATGATTGGCGCGACCGGCCACGGAACTGGTGAGGATGAAGTGGCCCTTGCTCTCTCTCAGGTGCGGCAGCGTCGCGTGGGCGGTCCACAGCAGCGCATTGATGTTGATGTCGATGACTCGCTTCCACTCCTCGGGATCGCCTTTCTCGGTGCCTGGCTGGCTGACGCCGGTGCCGGCATTGGCGAACGCCACGTCCAGACGGCCATGCTGGGCCACGGCCTGCTCGACGACCTTGGCGAGCTGATCGTAGTCCGTCGCATCAGCGGCAATCGCCAGCACCTTGTCGCTGCCCAGTTCATCGACGAGCGCATCGAGGCGCTCCTTGCGACGGGCGGTCGCGACGACCTTGTGCCCGGCCTTGACCAGTGTACGTGCGGTGGCCTCACCGATACCGCTGGAGGCACCGGTGATCAGCACGATCTTTTCTCCTTCGACTTGTGTCTGCTTCACATCATTCATGGCTCACTCCTGTGGGTCGCTTGGATCACTCGACGTGTTCTGATCACTACCCTACCGCCTGAACTTGCCATCGTGATAATCGATAGTACAGATAGCTGCTATCATCCAGACAAATAGTGCTCACTCGCCCGAGTGCAGCCGAGACACTCCGCCTGCTCTGGTAGTCATCATGAAGCTCAACTACGACCTCAACCTCCTGCGCACCTTCCATGCGCTGTATCTGGAGCAGAACGTCACGCGCGCCGGCGAGCGTCTGCATCTGAGTCAGCCCTCGGTGAGCGCGGCGCTCTCCAGGCTGCGCGAGCTGTTCAATGACCCACTGTTCATCCGCGACCGCCAGCGCATGCGCCCTACCGAGAAGGCCGACCACCTGTTCCCGACCATCGAGGCGGCGCTGACCGATCTCGATGGCCTGATCAACAGCGAGCGACACTTCGACCACACCACCGAGAGCCGTCATTTCGAGATTGCCGCCAACGACTACTTCGAGGTGCTGATCCTGCCGCAACTGGCGACGATCCTGCGTGAACAGGCGCCGGGCATCACCCTTCAGGTACGCCGCCTCTCGCAGGACATGAGTGAAGCCGGCGTGATGAGCGGCACGACGGATCTCGCCTTCGGGCGTCAGGTCGATCCGCCCGAGAATCTGGTGGTCAGGGAAGTGATCACGGAAGGCATCGATTGCCTGGTCGGCAACGGGCATCCGCTACTGGAGCGTCTGGATGATGAAGGTCGCATGACAAAGGCGGATTTCGAGCACCACGCCCACGTGTTGGTGCAACCTCATACCCGCCTGAAAAGCGGCATCTTCAAGCAGCTCGAGGGCCAGGGGCTCAAGCGTGAGGTAGCCCTGGCGGTCACCTACTTCATGGCCGTGCCCTCTCTGCTGGAGCGCTCGCCGCTGATCGCGAGTCTGCCTAGCGGCCTTTGTGACCACTTCAGCCGTCAATTTGCCGTCACCCGTGTAGCCCCCCCGGTGGCCTTCGCCACCTTTCCCTTCCACTTGAGCTGGCATCGCCGTTATCAGAAGGACCCGGCGCATCGCTGGATCCGCGAGCAGATCATCGAATGTTGTCAGCGTCTCACAGAGGAACAAACAGTGCTGCCGTGAGTCTTGAGCCCTTCCGCGCTCTGCGTCCCGCGTCCTGAGCCCTTTGAGCTCTGGAGGACAGCACAAGCGTCCGGAGACGAAAAACGGCCCCTCATCAGATGATGAGGGGCCGTTTTTCGTCATGACGCGGGATTCAACTGGCGAGCATCAGGCCTGCCCGGCTGCCAGCGCAGCGCGATGGGCGTGCAGCTTCTGGTAGCTTTCGATCAGACGCAGGTGGCGATCCAGCCCTTCCAGCTGCATGTTGGTGGGCTCCAGGCCATGGAAGCGAACCTCGCCCTGCACGGAGCCGACCACGGCAGCCATGGTGTCTTCACCGAACATGCGACGGAAGTTGTAGAGGTAATCCTCAAGCTCCAGCTCATCATCCAGCGTGATTTCCAGCACTGCCTTCATGGCCTGGTAGTAGAGGCCGCGCACAACAGTGTTGTCGTTGTACTGCAGGAACATCTCGACACGATCCAGCGCGTCCTCATGCTGACCCAGCGCGAGATTGATCATCAGCTTCAACTCGAGAATCGTCAGCTGACCCCAGATGGTGTTCTCGTCGAACTCGATGCCGATCAGCGTCTTGATGTCCATGTGCTCATCAAGCTGGCTCTCTTCGAGACGCTCGCCCAGGTCCGCCAGCTGCTCATCATCGAGATGATGCAGATTGAGGATGTCCTCACGATAATCCAGCGCCATGTTGGTGTTGTCCCACACCAGGTCCTCGACCGGATAGACCTCGGAATAGCCCGGCACCAGGATACGGCACACCGGCGCGCCGAGATCCTCGTGCACCGCCATGTAGGACTCCTTGCCGATCTCGTCGAGGATACCGAACAGGTTGGCGACTTCTTCTTCATTGCTGCCGGAGAAGTCCCACTCGACGAACTCTATGTCGGTCTTCGAGCTGAAGAAGCGCCAGGAGACGAGGCCTGATGAGTCGATGAAGTGCTCGACGAAGTTGTTCGGCTCGGACACGGCCAGCGAGTTGAAGGTCGGCGGCATGAAGTCGTTGAGTCCTTCGAAGCTGCGGCCCTGCATCAGCTCGGTCAGGCTGCGCTCGATGGCGACTTCGAAGCTCGGATGCGCGCCGAAGGAGGCGAAGACACCGCCGGTCTTCGGGTTCATCAGCGTGACGCAAGCCACCGGGAACTGGCCACCCAGCGAGGCATCCTTGACCAGAATCGGGAAGCCCTGGGCTTCGAGTGCCTCGATGCCCTCGACGATCTGCGGGTACTTGGCCAGCACGTCCTGCGGCACGTCCGGCAGGGTCAGTTCCTGCTCGAGAATCTCGCGCTTCACCGCGCGCTCGAAGATTTCGGACAGACACTGCACCTGGGCTTCCGGCAGTGTGTTGCCGGCGCTCATGCCGTTGCTGAGATACAGGTTCTCGATCAGGTTGGACGGGAAGTAGATCGTCTCACCGTCCGAGCGACGAGTGAACGGCAGGGAGACGATGCCACGGTCCGCACGGCCGGAATTGGTGTCGATCAGGTTGGAACCACCCAGCTCGCCGTCCGGATTGAAGATCTCGAGACAGTAATCGTCCAGCACGCCTTCCGGGATCTCATCGTTCGGGCCCGGCTGGAACCACTTCTCGTTCGGGTAGTGCACGAACTCGCTGTCAGCGATGGCTTCGCCGAAGAACTGATCGTTATAGAAGAAGTTGCAGCTCAGGCGCTCGATGAACTCGCCCAGGGCCGAGCACAGCGCGCTCTCCTTGGTCGAACCCTTGCCGTTGGTGAAGCACATCGGCGAGGCGGCATCACGAATGTGCAGCGACCAGACGTGCGGCACGATGTTTCGCCAGGACGCGATCTCGATCTTCATGCCGAGATCATTCAAGAGGCCCGTCATGTTGGCGATGGTCTGCTCCAATGGCAGGTCCTTGCCTTCGATCCAGGTGCTCTGTCCTTCCGGCGGCTCCGCCATCAGCAATGCCTGGGCGTCCTCGTCGAGGTTGTCGACCGTCTCGATCTCGAAGCCCGGGCCGGTCTGGACGACCTTCTTCACCGTACAACGCTCGATGGAGCGCAGGATGCCCTGACGGTCCTTGTCGGAGAGGTCTTCCGGCAGCTCCACTTGGATCTTGAAGATCTGGTTGTAGCGATTCTCCGGGTCGACGATGTTGTTCTGCGACAGGCGGATGTTCTCGGTCGGGATGTCCCGCGCCACACAGTACACCTTCACGAAATACGCCGCGCACAGCGCCGACGACGCCAGGAAGTAGTCGAACGGGCTCGGCGCCGACCCGTCACCCTTGTAGCGGATGGGCTGATCGGTGATGACCGTGAAGTCGTCGAATTTCGCCTCGAGCCTCAGGTTGTCGAGAAAGTTGACCTTGATTTCCATGAACGATGCACCGCTGTGAAGAGTGTGGGCGCCAGCACGCCAGTCTGGCGGCTACGCGATGGCCGCCATTATCCAGATTTTGGGGGCCTGCGTCGCGGGTGAGGCGAAAAGCGAAAACGCCGCGACTTCCTTGACGGCAAGGGGATTGTCACCTATTGGTTAATTTATACGCATAAATACAATAATTGATACATTGCCATGCTTGATCCCCTGTCGTTGTCCACGACAGGTCACAACACGCCCCACAACCACAATAAAGGGGAATGCAATGATGAAGCGTTTCACGACCCGCAAGGTCGCCATCTACGGGAGCATGCTCCTCGGGTTCTTCATGCTCGAGAGTCCGATGATTCTGATGGCCAACAAGATCGAGCCCATGTTAATGGGAATTCCGTTCTTCCTCGTCTGGAACCTGGTGTGGTGGGGCTTCCTCACCGCCGTGTTCCTGTATGCCTACCTGACCAACTGGGGGAGCGCCAAGGCCCCTTCCACCGGCGGCAAGCGCTGAGGAGCTCATCATGACGGGAAGTATCTTGATCATCGCGGCCTTCATGATCATCCCCTTGATCGTCGGGCTCGTCTCGGCCCGCAAGTCCCAGACGACGAGCGAAGACTTCTTCGTTCAGGGGCGGGCCATGGGCAGCATTGCCGTGTTCTTCACTGTGGCGGCTACCTGGTGGAGCGCCTTTGCCTTCCTGGGCTCGAATGCCACCTTCTACACCAGTGGCCCGATCTATCTCACCGCACTTGCGTGGAACCTGCTCTTCGGCTTCATGTACTACTGGGTAGGCAAGCGCGTCTGGTATCTCGGCAAGCGCTTCGACTATCTGACGCCGTCAGACCTGATGGGCGACTTCTACAACAGTGAAGCCCTCAGAATCCTCGTCGCCGTCATCACGCTGATCTTTACCGTGCCATATCTGCAGATCCAGCTGACAGGCGGCGCTTACCTGATCGAAGTCGCCTCCGGTGGCGTCGTGCCCTTCTGGCTGGCCGCACTGCTGTTCTACTTCATCATCATCGTCTATGTGTGGGTCGGCGGAATTCGCGCCATCGCCTGGACAGATGTGATCTACGGGGCGCTGCTGTTCTTCGGCATGATGTATGCGGGCTACTACATCGCCGGCCAGGCAGGTGGCCCGACCAGCATGTTCGCTCAGCTTGCCAGCGACTCGCCCGCGCATCTGACGCTGCCGGGGCCGAATGGCAACATGGGCTACTCCATGTGGTTCTCGCTGTTCGTGATCGTCGCCATCGGCGCCTTCATGGGTCCCCAGATCTGGCTGCGCATGTATTCGGTGAAAAGCGGCAAGCTGTTCGGATTGATGCCTTTCCTGCTGGGGCTCGCCGCCTTCGCCTACTTCGGTTCGGTGCTCACGGGGTACACCGGGGTACTGCTGGAGCCCGGCCTAGAGAATGCTGACCAGATCCTGCCCGTCATGCTGATGAACTATGCGCCCTACCTGCTTGCATCGCTGATCATGGCGGCTGGCGCAGCAGCGGCAATGTCCACCGCCAACTCCCAGATTCATGCGGTATCGACCGTCGTCACCATGGATATCTACAAGCGCTACGTGAACCCGCAAGCGGACCAGAAGCGCATCGTCCATATCGGTCGCCTGTCCCTGGTCGGCTTCTCTCTAGCGGCCTACATCCTGGCACTGACCGTACCGGGACTGCTTGTCACCATCGGGATCGCGGCACTGGCGGGCACCGCTCAGCTGATCGTGCCGACACTGGGCGCCATCACCTGGCGCAAGGCACACCCGCAAGCGGCCTTCTGGGGCCTGATTCTGGGCATCGTGACCGTCCTCTGGCTGTCCTACGGCGCCAGTGTCGGCAACCCGCTTGGCCTGCATGCCGGCATCTGGGGCCTGATCCTCAATGCGTCAGCCTTCGTCATCATCAGTCTCGCCTTGCAGCGCAAGGATGCCGAGGTGGTGGAACGCTTCGCGCAGGCGCGTCGGGATTACACCGCGGAATATCACCCGGAGCAGCTGGAAGATGATGTGGCCCCCTCACCTCAGGTGATCGAAGCCCGCTGACCAGCGACAAGGGCCTGCATTGCGCAGGCCCTTTTCATTGCCGAGCACACCTCACGTGCCAAGAACTCCCCACGTGCGAGTGCTTGATCACAATATCTGATAGCCGGCACTTGATAGCCAATGGACAGGATCTGACATGACCCCAGCTTCTTTTCCCACGCAATTATCGGAATTGACCGCCACTGACGCCCTGACACTATTTCGCCAGGGTGAGCTCTCCCCTGTCGAGCTGACCCGGGATTGTCTGGAACGTATCGACACGCTCAACCCCAAGGTCAATGCCTTCGTGCATATCGCCCATGATGGGGCAATGAAAGCAGCGAAAGACGCCGAAGCCCGCTGGATGAACGGCTCGCCCTGCGGCCCGCTGGACGGTGTGCCGACAACGCTCAAGGACCTGACGCTGTCACGGGACATGCCTACCCGGTATGGCTCCGCCACCACATCACCCGACGGTGGCAGTGACGTCGATGCCCCCGTCGCCGCGAGTCTTCGCAAGGCAGGCGCCGTCTTTCTCGGCAAGACAGCCTCGCCGGAGTATGGCTGGAAGGGAGTGACGGACAACCCGCTGCACGGCGTGACGCGCAACCCCTGGAATACCGCACTGACCTCCGGGGGATCCTCAGGTGGCGCTGGAGCAGCGGCTGCTCTCAACCTGGGCATGCTCCATCAGGGCAGTGATGCCGGTGGCTCGATCCGCATTCCCTGCAGTTTTACCGGTACCTTCGGCCTGAAACCCACGTTTGGGTGGATTCCCCAGTGGCCAACCAGTGCCATGTCGACCCTCTCACACCTGGGACCGATGACGCGGACGGCGTCCGATAGCGCCTTGATGCTTGCCAGCATGGCAAGACCGGATGCCCGAGACGGCTTGCTCGGCAACCCGCATGGCATCGATTGGAAGGCGCCACCCCCGCTATCTCTTGAGGGATGGAAAATCGCTTACAGCCCGACACTTGGGTATGTCAACGTTGCGCAGGACATTCGCCTGCGAGTGGACGAAGCGGTCGCTCTATTCTCGAGACTGGGCGCTGACGTCATCGAAATAGACCCCGGGTTTGCCTGCCCCCTCGATACCTTCAACACCTTGTGGTTCGCGGGTGCCACCCAGGTGGTCGAAAAGATGACCGACAGCCAGCGAGAACAAATGGACCCGGGCTTGCTGGACATTGCAGAACGAGGCAACAACATTTCCTTGTCGCAATATCTGGCGGCAAGACGAAAACGGACTGCACTTTGCGCACACATGCAATCCTTCCACGAACAATGGGATCTGTTGATAACGCCGACGATGCCTATCTCGCCTTTCACTGCCGGTCATAACGTCCCACCCGGCGAGAAATACGCTGACTGGATGGACTGGACGCCGTTCAGCTACCCCTTCAACCTGACCCAACAACCCGCGGCATCACTCCCCTGCGGATTGGATGACAACGGGCAGCCTGTCGGACTGCATCTTGTGGGAGGAAAATTCCAAGACATGAAAGTCATGCATGCGGCCATGTTGCTTGAAGAGATGCTTCCTGGACTTGTCTATCCCAGGCCCTAGCAATGGAACCGTCAGAGAGATACGAAGCACAAAACAGGCACTGTCATCGACAGTGGCTGTTTCACATCTACTGCAATCTCATTGGAGCTTGCCGGTTCACCAGATCGCGGTGTAGCCGCCATCGACCAGCAGGTCGGCGCCATTGATCATGGCGGCTTCTTCGGAAGCCAAGGCGATAATGCGCCCCTTGGCTTGCGCCAGTGCATGGCGCAAGTCCCCTCTGTCATAGAGAAGCACCAGAGCGCGGTCAGTACTCAATCTGCACATCGCCAACGACTGTAGTACAGCAACTCAATACATAGCCCTCTTCGATCTCTTCTTCGCTGATACCGCCATTGTGCTGCATGTCCACTTCGCCGCTGAGAACGCGCACACGGCAGGTACCACAGATTCCCATGCCACAGGCCTTGGCAATATTCAGATCAGTACTTGCCGCCGCTTCATGCAGCGTGGTGCCTTCCATGACCTGTACGGATTTGCCCGAATCCAGAAAGGTCACCCAGTGCCCCTCACCTGTCACGGACTCTTCTTCTCGCTCCAGCGCCTGGGCGGCATGATCCTCGGCGGTCGCGATATCCGCCGATGGCGTCGCACCGAAGGATTCCTCGTGATAATGGGTAAAGTCGAATCCGGCGGAGGTGAGGATCTGACGCACCGCATTCATGTACGGGGCCGGGCCACAGCAGAAGACTTCACGCTCCATGAAGTCCGGCGCCATCAACTGGAGCATTTCTCGCGTCAGGAAGCCTCGGTAGCCACCCCATATCTGGCCGGTTTCACTGCGCTCGCTGATGAGATGCAGCTTGAAGTTCTCGATGCGCGTGGACATGTAATCCAGTTCGGCACGATAGATGATATCGCTGGGCGTCTGGGCACTGTGGGCAAACACCATGTCGACTTCGGAATTGATGTTGAACAACCAGCGGGCCATGGACATCACTGGCGTGATCCCCACACCGCCGGACAGGAACAGGACCTTGTCTGCCGGGTGATCGATACAGTTGAACTGCCCTACCGGGCCATGGACCGCGACCTGAGCCCCTTCCTTGAGGTTGTCATGCAGCCAGTTCGAGACGCGCCCACCCGCTACACGCTTTACCGTGATGGAAAAGCTGTAGGGAATCGATGGCGCACTGGAGATGGTATAGGACCGCATGACCTGTTCACCGTCTATCTCCAGCTCCAGCGTGACAAATTGCCCGGGCTTGAAGAAGAACAGCACCGGGTGCTGCATGCTGAAACAGTAGGTTCGAACATCCCGTGTCTCCTGTATGACCTTCAAACAGCGCACCAGATGGCGGCCATTGGCCCAGGTCTGGGTGTTGACAGGGTTGAGAAACTCAGTAGCGGGAACAGTCATGGCGGGCTTCCTGCGCGAGAACGCCACCCCCTTTCAGAGAAAAAGGATGGCGCTCGAGAGTGATGAGGTATCAGGTGGACAGCGATTGAATCATCCCAGCTGAATCCAGGTAGTCTTCAGCTCACAGTACTGATCGTTTGCGTAGATCGACTTGTCACGCCCCCCGAATCCCGACTGCTTGTAGCCACCGAATGGTGTCGTGATGTCGCCTTCCGAGAAGCAGTTGACCGAGATGGTGCCGGCGCGGATCGCGGACGACATGCGATAGACGGTGTTCAGATCATTGCTCCACAGTGATGCCGCCAGGCCATAGCAGGTGTCATTGGCAATGGCGATGGCCTCTTCTTCCGTCTCGAAGGGAATGACTGCGAGAACGGGGCCAAAGATCTCTTCACTGGCGATAGCGGCATCTGCAGGTACATCATCGAAGATGGTCGGGGCGACGAAATACCCGCCGCTCTGTTCATGCAGGCGCATGCCGCCTGTCGCCACCTTCACTCCGGCTTCCTTGGCCTGGGAGATGTGCGACATCACCTTGTCCATATGTGCCTGTTCGATGAGCGCGCCCAGCTGGACATCCGGGTCCAGCGGATCACCGGTCTTCCAGTCTCTCTCGAGCTGCAGCAGCATCTCCTCGAGCAGATCATCCTTGATTGAGTGGTGCACGATGAGGCGCGACCCGGCGGAGCAGTTCTCGCCCATGTTCCAGAAGGCGGCGGCCAACACATTGCTTGCCACTTCCTTGAGGTCGGTGACATCTGGCATGACAACCTGAGGATTCTTGCCACCGCATTCCAGCACGACACGCTTCAGATTGCTGGCAGCGGAGTATTCGAGGAAGCGACGCCCGATCTCGGTGGAGCCCGTGAAGGCGGCAAGATCAATATCAGGGTGCAGGCCAATGGCCTTGCCAGCGACATGTCCAAGCCCTGGCACCACATTCAGGACACCGGCGGGAATGCCGGCCTGCAAGGCGAGCTCCGCGAGTCGCAAGGTGCTCAATGAGGTCAATTCCGCAGGCTTGAGCACGACGCTGTTGCCAGTGATGAGCGCAGGCCCCAGCTTCCAACCCGCCATCATGGCCGGGAAATTCCAGGGCAGCACCGCGCCGACGACGCCGAGGGGCTCGCGGCGAATGGTCGCGACAGTATCACCGGAGGTCGGTGCCACATCATCGTAGAGCTTGTCGACCGCCTCGGCATGCCAGCGAATCGTATTGGCGGTATCCGGGATATCGACGGTGTAGCACTCACTGATCGGCTTGCCGGCCTCCAGAGCTTCCAGCACCGCCAGCTCGAGGCAGTTCGCGTCGATCAGATCGGCAAAACGCTGCATGATGACCTTGCGCTCGGCAGGCGCCAACCCTGACCAGACACCCGCTTCAAAAGCGCGACGTGCCGCCTTGACGGCAAGATCGACATCCTCGCCATTGCACGCAGCAACATGGGTCAGCAGCTCGCCTGTTGCCGGATTGAGGGTTTCAAACGTCTCGCCGGATTGCGCTGCCACGAAGCGACCATCGATGAAGGCCAGATGACGATATTCCAGACGATCGATCTGTTCAGCGATCGCGTCTCGGCTCAGAGTCTCAGACATTGTTGTTGTCCTTGTGTCTTGGGAGAAAAATCGTGTGTTTAGCGTTCGCTGCCGGCGTGCCATTCCTTCCAGGCAAGGGTCGACCGTACCCCTAGCCCCAGCAATGGCTCGGGAGGATTGGACGCCGGTTTGGGGATCTGGCGCATGATATCGAGCAGCTCGCTTTCGATACCCACGGCATACTCCGCAATCAACTTCCCGGAAGTCGTGCCACTGGTGAGCCCCAGCCCGTTCTGACAGACCGCGCTGAATACCCCGGGGGCGATTTCGCCGAAGGGTGTGCCGCCATTGCGCGTCAGGCACAGGGCACCGCCCCAGGTGTATTCCATATCCACGCCCGGCAGCATCGGGAAACGACGATCAAATGAGCGCTGATGCGCCAGCTTGACGCGAGCCAGGTGCTGCCGACCGGCGGTGATATCAGGACGATAGACAAAGGAGTTGCGGATACAGATACGCCCGAAACCCATGCGCCGGACCGTCGTACCCATGGGGTCAGCGGGAATCACTCCCCAGCTCTCTTCGCCTCCCAGGCGCTCGAGTTCATCGGGACGCAGTTGGCGGCTGAGACTGCCATAGGTGTAGACCGGCAGGATGCTGCCCTTGAACCCCAGCGCCCCGAACTGCGAGGCATAGGCATTGTTGGCCAGTATCAAGCGCGGCGACTGGAGCCGGCCGTGATCGGTCACCAGTACATGCCGTGCCCCCGTCTCGATACTGTGCACCGCTGTGTCCTCATACAGCTGAACGTTCTCGGGCAATGCGTCAGCCAGACCACGTACCAGGGCGGCAGGCTGCACCAGTACCGCGCCCGGGGCATGCAGACCGGCCTGATAGAAACTCGTGCCGGTCACGGCTTTCATCTCTGCCGCATCCAGTATCCGATAGGGCTCGTTCAGCTCTGACAGTCCCTTGGCGAAGGCTTCGAGCGCCTTGATGCCGTGCTTTTCCACCGCGCCATGCAACTTGCCCTGTTCACGCCAATCGCAGTCGATGGAGTGGCGCTGAACGATGCCCCGGAGATAGTCGATCGCCCCCCGATTGAGTCGGATCTGCTGGAGATCCTTGGTTCTATCCCCGGTGTAATCGTGGGAATTCAAATCATGGGGCAGATCGATCATGAAACCGGAATTGCGCCCGGCAGCCCCAAAGCCGACACGACGCGCCTCCACCAGAGCGATGCTGGCATCAGGCTGGAGCTCCGCCAGCCGCCTGGCGGCCGCAAGTCCCGCAAGCCCCGCCCCCAGGATGACCCAGTCAGCCTTGATGTCACCTCGCAAGGGCGTGGCAGGTGGAGGGGGAGGCAGCATGTCATACCATCCACATCTCCCATCATCCTGGGGCAGAATATTGCATTTCAGCTGCATGGAAGTGGCTCCCCCTCCGTGGGCATCAGCCGCGATAAGCGACCAACGCCTCGTAATGGCGCGTGAAGGTGGCTTTCTCATTGTCAGTGAGTTCGCCTAGGGGTGCGCGCGCAGTGCCTACCGGCAGTCCTGCCAGCTCACAGCCGTATTTGATGTACTGACAGAACTTCCCGCCCTGCTCCAGCAGGTTCAGCATTGGCAGAATCCTTGCTGCCAGCTGACGTCCCGCCACGAAGTCCTGGTCGATGACACAGGCCTTGTAGAGCGCGACATGTTCTGCCGCCAGGAAGTTGGAAGCACCGCCCACCCAGCTGCGCGCTCCCCAGACGAAGAACTCCAGCGCCTGGTCATCCATGCCGCAACTGACCTGAATGCGATCATCAAACTCATTGATCAGCGCATGCATGCGCTCGATGGAACCGGTGCTTTCCTTGATGGCCTGGATGTTGGGTCGCTCGCTCAACGCGTCCAGCAAGGCAAGCGTCATCGGCACACCGGTACGGTCAGGGAAGTTGTAAAGCATGATCGGCATGTCCAGCGCATCGTCGATCCGCTGGATATGACGCAGCAGCTCATCTTCCGCCGGCTGACAGTAATAAGGGGCTGCCACCAGAATCGCATCGAAACCGACGGACTTGGCGTATAGGCCAAGCTCAAGACTCTCTTGCGTCGTGGTCGCATTGATGCCGGCCATGATGGGGATACGGCCCTTGACCTGCTCCGCCACCAGATCGAAGACCTGCTTGCGCTCTTGCCTGGTCAGCGCGTAATACTCGCCTGTCGTACCACCGATGATAAGGCCATGCACTTGTTGCTCAATCAGGCTTTCCAGCACGACTTTCAGGGTATCGAATTCGATACGATTATCGTCAGAGAAAGGAGTGACTACCGGAGTCCAGATACCGTCAAAGTTCATGCTTTCACCTTGTCATGATCAAGTTGTTATTGGAGGGATGCTTCATTCACCACATCAGCATATCTGTAGCCTAAACAGACACTGTGAAGTACGAAAGAAACCTTTTCTCCCGACTAATCATGACCGGATGTTATGAGTCATCCGCACACTTCCTTTTCAGAGAGCGATGTCAGAAAAATGAAAAGGCGACATGCAACCTTCCAGTGATGCTGAAAGGCCGCATGTCGCCAGGCAAGTTGACTGGTATTTTCTATCGCTCGCCATCACATCAGGCGACCAGCACCTGCTCAAGTAGCGCATGGCAGTCGGCAGAATGCTCCAGACTGTCCACGAGGGTCAGTATGTTGTCACTGCGAGAATCATTCAGGGTGCCGTGAGAGTAACGTCGGAATTTATCTCGCAATTCCTCGGCGGAAAGCGGCATCTGCGGGTCCCCTCTGGCACAGGTTATGTCACTGCTGATCTCTCGCCCGTCCTTGAGGCGGAAATGGACACGCGACAGAATCTCGTCCGGGAATCTGGCGGACAGATCGGCGGCCTCGACAATCTCGATTCGCTGACACAGCGCTAGAATCCCTTCGTCACGCAGCGCCCGTGCATCGAACTCATCCGGGCCTAGCCGACCACGCTGAAGCAATGCCGCCAGGGGATAGGCCAACGCATATTGCGCCTCGTCAGCATTGGTGGGGGCATGCCCCTGCAGCCGCATGGATTCATGAAATGTCTCGACACGGATATGCAGGATAGTATCGGCACGCAGCGCGACATGCGCCTTCATCAGGTCACTGGCAGCGGTCAAGGCCGGTTGAGCCCAACGACAGACAGGCCAGGGCTTGAAATACTGCGCGTCAATCTCCCAGCGCGTCCCAATATCTGACCAACAGGCTGCCACCCTGTCATCCTCGACGGTTTCGGCCGGCGCTCCCGTGATGCCCGCCTGTGCCAACAGCAACGCGTTCACGCCACTGAAGGCACCAGCGCCGTGTGCATCTCGCAACATGCTGGGGTGATCGATCAGCCGCATCATGGGACAGCGTGGCCCGAAGTACTCTGCAATCCCCAATGCATGGCGGAAAGTCTGCTCGTCCAACCCAAGCAAGCGAGCCCCCGCACAGACGACCCCGATCCCCGAAAAGGCGCCCGAGGCATGGTATTCAGGTGCCGTCGCCATCAGTGCCACTCCCGCGCGCAGGGCCGTTTCATAACCGACGCACAGGGCACTGAGAAACTCCTCGCCACTGATCGTCCTGCCCTGCTCACGATACGCATCCACCAGCGCCAACAAGGCAGGCACCACAGTGGCGCCCGCATGTCCCTTGGAAGTGAAGTGCCCCTCGTGAGCATCGAGACTATCGACACAGAAACCGCCGGCCCACGCGGCCCCCAGCGGATGTGTCGCTTGACCATTGAACAACATCCGACTGACAAGCCGGGACGCCGGATGATGTTCCAGGGCGTAACGTCTGGCTGCCTGACAGGCAGGCGTTTCACGCGCCGCCGCTGCCACCCCCAGAATATCGATCAGGCTCGCCTTGACGATGTGCTGTGTCGCGGTGGGGAGTGAGCGAAAATGCGTATCTCGCTGAAAGGCATAAAGTGAGGACAAGGCATTACCCTCCACATGTCATAGAAGATCAGGGCGCCGCGCGCACAGGACCCTCATGCAAACCTCAGACGCCACAGCAACGATCACCGAGGCGTCCGAGAGAGCATGAGGGAAAATCGAGGATGACTTGACGGGCAACGTGAGGCGCAACTTGCCAGTATGCCGTGGTCTCCCCTTAGGGCTTGCGGCAACGCGATGCCTCTGAAGAAGCGCCCGCTGGTGCCCTGAGAAAGGCGCCGGCAAGACCGGCGCCCACAAGGCGTTACTCGGCGACCGCGCGAGCCTGGGCAAGCCACGCATCGAATTGCTCACGATGCTCTTGCACCCATTGCTGGGCATGACGGCGAATATCCTCCTTGCTGCTCTCACCATTCTGCATCTTGAGGTTTTGCGTGGCTTCATCATTCGGGCTCATCGAGAGATGAGAAAGGAACTCTCGAGCGGCCGGATTTTCCTCGGCAAACTCCTTGTTCATGACCGCTTTGATGGTATCCACCGCAAAGCCGAGATTCTTGCCTTCATACTGGGTATTCACATCATTGTTGCCATCGGGCAGGTCCGTGTGCGGCACTTCGAGCCAGACCACATCCTCTCCCGGCACCAGTTCAGCCGTGATCCATTGCGGCACCCAGGTGAAATAGAAGATCGGCTCACCCTGCTGGTAACGCGTGATGGTGTCAGCCATGAGAGCAAAGTAGGAACCGCGGTTCTGTGTCACCGTATCCTCCAGACCATATGCCTCGAGCTGGTGATCGATGATCACCTCACATCCCCACCCGGGGTTGCAGCCCGTCATGTCGGCCTTGCCATCCTCATTGGTATCGAACAACGCAGCGATGCTGGGGTCCTTGAGGTCTTCAAGCGATGTGATGCCGTACTTGTCAGCCGTCTTCTTGTCGATCAGATACCCCTGGATGACGCCTTCCATCACGCTGCCCGCCTTGACCATGGTGTCATTGCCACCGGCGCGGTCATAGAAACTGGCATGCAGGTTATCCCACAGGTGCACGGTGAAATCGGCATCCCCGTAGGACAATGCCATCATCATGGTCGGGTAATCCGTCTCCTTGGGCTGCTCGACCTCATAGCCCAGCTCCTCGAGCCCCAGGACCGCGACCTGTCCTCGGAAATGCTCTTCGGAAATCGTCGGAAATATCGGGGTGACCGTCACGCCCTCTCCGGGCTTGTCACCAGTCGCATGGGCCATAGAGGCTGTGAACAGCGCCAGAGAAGACGCGGCCAAGGTGCGGGACAGCAGCTGCCGGCGAGAATGAGTGAAAGGCATCATGAGAGTATTCCTGTTGTTGTTGGTGATCTGACGACTTCATGGTTCAAGCAAATGATGAAACTCAGGGATGGGTGCGTGCCTGCCATTTCCCCATGCCAATCACCCCCAGACAGATGCCCAGCGGCCCCTTCTGGAACCAGCGACGGTGATCTCCCGCGACGGCACTGCGCTCTCCCATCGCCTGCGTCAGGCGATCGAGGAAGATGGCCAGCAATACCAGTCCCATGCCCCCGACGGTGGCGAGCCCCATATCGAGACGCCCGATACCGCGAAGTACCATCTGCCCCAGCCCTCCCACCGAAATCATGGAGGCGATCACGACCATCGACAGGGAAAGCATCAATGTCTGGTTGAGGCCGGCCATGATGGTGGGCGTCGCCAAAGGCAACTGCACTCTGCGCAGCATCTGGCCGGGCGTGCAGCCAAAGGCACGCGCCGCCTCGATCTTGTCGCCAGGAACCTGACGAATCCCGAGATTGGTCAAACGCACCAGCGGCGGTAAGGCGAAGATGATGGTGACCAGCACGCCGGGCACGTTACCGATCCCGAACAACATCACGACTGGCACCAGATAGACGAAGGCCGGCAACGTCTGCATCGCATCCAGTATCGGTCTGGCGACCTTCTCCAGACGGTCATGACGCGCGCAGAGAATGCCCAGCGGCAGGCCGAACACGGCGCAGAAGAACACGGCCGTGAGTACCAGAGACAGGGTAGTCATGGACTCGGACCAGACACCGATCAGCCCCAGAAGGATCAAGGTGAACGCACAGAAGAGCCCCATGCGTCGCCCTGCAACCTGCCACCCGAGCAAGGCGCCGAGCAATATACCGATCGTCGGAGGCACCGCCTGAAGTAGCCCCTCGATACCGTTGAGCACCTGATCGATAGGCCAGCGCACGGCACGAAAGACGCCGCGGAAATTGCTGACGAGATAATTCAATCCATCTTCCACCCACTCGCCCAGCGGAATATGTAGTACCTGGAAAGGATCCAGAATCGTCCACTCAGACATGAGTCTGCCCTCCTTGTCGCATTGTGATGAGGATTAATGTCGGCTCAGTGATTGCAGCAGTGATTGCCTGCTGATCGTGCCATTCAAGGTGCCATCGGCATTGAGTACGGGCAGTGGATAGGGCAACGACGCGGAGAGGTCCAGCAACTCATGAAGCGGAGTATCAAAGGCGATGGTCTCGACATCACTGGGCAACAGCGTGAGTGACTTGCCACTTCCGTCGGGGCGACTATTGTCGATGATTCCCATGAATTGCTGCTGATCATCCATCATGTAGGCATAGGGAATGGGAGGCGTTGTCTGCGTGGGAGACTGCGTAGGCGCCTGCTGAGGGTGAACCACGATATCAGCATCCAGGTGCGCGACATCACCGGCTCTCAACACCTTGGAGGGGTCCACGCTCTTGAAGAAGGATTCCACATAGGGAGTCGCGGGATTGTTGAGAATTTCCTGTGGCGTTCCAATCTGGACGACACAGCCACCCTCCATGATGGCGATACGGTCGCCGATGCGGATGGCCTCATCCAGGTCATGTGAGATGAAGATGATGGTGCGCTGCTGCTCCTTCTGAAGACGCAGCAACTCATCCTGCATTTCCGTCCGAATCAAGGGATCAAGCGCCGAGAAGGCCTCATCCATCAGCAATATGGTAGGGTCATTGGTCAGCGCCCTGGCCAACCCGACACGCTGCTGCATGCCCCCGGACAGCTGGTGCGGATAGCTGTATTCATGCCCCGCCAGCCCCACCTGGGATAGCGCCTCACGTGCCCGCGCACAGCGCTCCTCTTCGATGACTCCCGATACCTCCAGTCCGAAGGCGGCGTTGTCCAGCACTGTCATGTGCGGCATCAGGGCAAAGGACTGGAACACCATGCTCATGTCCTTGCGACGCACATCCAGCAGCCCCTTGTCCGTCAGACCGGTGATTTCTTTCCCCTTGAGGAAGATGCTGCCGGACGTCGGTTCTATCAGGCGATTGAAGAGGCGCACCATTGTCGACTTGCCAGACCCTGACAGCCCCATGATGACAAAGATCTCGCCCCGCTTGACCGAGAAGGTGGCATCGAAGACACCGATGACCTGTCCCGTCTCCTGAAAGACATCCTCCTTGGTCTTGCCCTCTTCCAGCATTTTGATGGCAGCATCAGGCTGCTGACCGAAGACTTTATAGACATTCTTTACGGAGAGTATTTCGTCGTCAGCATTCATTACCCACCTCTTATTGTAATTAATGATGGCTAACCCCTTCGCAGGTAATCGTGAAGGTGTCATGACATAACATTCACGTTATCCCTCACCTCCACTAGCGTCCAACAACATTTAGGCGCGGGAATCGATGACCCATGGTTATCATTGCGCCAAGCAGTAAGAAGCCCATTGGAAACAGAAAAGTGCCCTGAAAAAAGAAAAGCCTCTCCCGGAAAATGCGGAGAGGCTACGATGGATTACTGGCAATATTGAGGTAACGCAACAGAGAGACAATGTTCCAAGAAGACGATGCAATCGGCGTCGATGACGTCAGCCATCCACGCCCATACATGCGCTCCCCAATATGACGGTCAATATCTCACGACGGGGTCATGACTCGCCCTTGAGCCGGCGCTGCATCGTTTCGCAATACCAATCGTCAAACTGACACACGCCATTCTCGGCCAGATCCGAATAAGGGCCAGGTTCATAGGCAGGAGATGAAACACCGGCCTGGGTTCCTTCCACCAGCTGGCGATCCTGATCATTGGTGGCCAGCCAGACTCGCGTCAGATGCTCAAGGTCATAGTCGATACCCTCCTGTGCCTCCTTGGGCACCAGCCACTTGGTCGTGACCAAGGTTTCCTGGGGGCCCAACGGGAGTATCCGGAAGCTGAGTGCATGGTCCCCCAGGAAATGATTCCAGGTATTGGGGTAATGGAAATAAAGCAGCGCGCCAATATTGTCCACACCGCTTTCATCAAGGCGTGAAGACAAGGCTGGCTTGCCGTCCATGGTATAGCTGGAGGCATTGGCAGACAGTGGAATCCGTGTCATGCGGAACTGTCCGGCGGCATCCATCGCCATACGACTTGGCAAGCCAGCCGATTCACATTTATCCCAGAATGCCTCCAGTTGCGGATCTTCAGTACCACTGACGCCGGCCACCGAGAGGTTCTCCACAAACGAATTCAACAGCTCCGGGTGTGATCCATCACAGTGGTAGCACTCACGATTGTTCTCGAACACCAGCTTCCAGTTGCCCTTCTCGATCAGATTGGACTCATGCGCTACCCGGCACTCAGTCAGATGATGCGGCGCCACGAAAGGTGTCATGGCGTCACGGAAGGGAGCAAAATCGGGAGCACTCTCAGCGACACAGACAAAGATATAGCTCTCCACCGTCTCGCAATGTGCCGGCAACAGCCCATGATCGCGGGTATCGAAGTCCGGCCCCATATTGCCGGCGAACAATAACTTCCCATCGAGATCGAACGTCCATTTGTGATACGGGCACACCAGCTTGGCTGCCTTGCCGCTGTCTTGATGGCAGACCTTGGAGCCACGGTGACGGCAAGCGTTGTGGAAAGCGCGTAGCTCGCCATCCGCCCCTCTTACCACCACGATCGGATAATCCCCTACCTGCAGCGTCAGATATTGGCCGGCCTTTTCCAGCTCAAAGGAGTGGCCTGCAAAGATCCACTCCTTGTGCCAGAGATGAGCAAGATCATCCCGGTAGACATCAGCGTCACTATAGAGCTCACTCGGGAGTGCATGGCGCGCTTTACGTTGCTGGACGAAGTCGAGTGTCTGAGCCTTGTGAGTCACCGGTTGTCTCCTGCTAGTGTCTTGTTATTGGTCGTGCCTTGTGGGGCGCCTGGCATGGTGCCACACGGCTGCCAGCTTTCGATTGTCGCCGGCAGTCTCACTCGGGTAATCTGACAGAACCGGCAGAACCGGTTCAATTCCCCTTTCGAACTCGAGTCTAGGCGCGCAAGTCCCTATGCGATATTGACTTTTTCTCTGGACAACTGATGACCTCCCGTTATGACAAAGCACACCGACCCTGATCAGATGCTACTCAAGATGCCCTCCCTGCGGGCGGTGAGATCGTTCGTGGCGGCAGCGCGCTATCAGAATTTCACGCGCGCGGCAGAAGCGCTATGTGTGACGCAGGCGGCCATCAGTCGGCAGATACGGGAACTCGAGAGTTATCTGGGGACACCGCTCTTCAGGCGGGTTGGCCGATCGGTGGAACTGACGAATTCAGGCTCCATCTTCTTTGACGCAGCCCAGCTGTCCTTCATCAATATTGCGCAGGCAGCAGAACGTATCCGCAAGGATCCAGCCGCCAACCGCAGCACGCTGACACTGTGCTGCTCGCCGGCATTCTCGGCACTGTGGTTATCGCATCGCTTACCGGATTTCTTCAATCAGCATCCGGATATCGAACTCAACCTGGTCATGACGCAGAACTTCCTCAGTATGGAGCCAGGCGTCTATCCCGATATCTTCATTACCAAGTTGTCGAAAATAAGAGAGGGTTATCTCTCCACCCCCTTGTTTCATGATGTGATTTATCCCGTATGTACGCCGAGCTATCTTGCGGCCCATCCTGAGATTCAATCGCTACACGGGTTACGCGATGGAAAACTGCTGAACCTGAGCCCTTATGGGCGCTCTCAGGTCGCTGAGCATGTCGATTGGAGTGTCTGGTTATCCATTCACAATATCGATATTGAAGATCGCGCCATTGATAGCCAGCAGTATTTCAATTCCAACGACTACAACATGCTGGTGCAAATGGTGCTGGACGATCAAGGTATCGCATTGGGCTGGCATCACCTTGTCGGACCACTGGTTGAAAAGGGGCGATTGGTCAAACCCGTTGCGCAGGATGTCGTGCTTGAAGAGACTCGCCACTACCTCGCCTATCGTGAAGACAAGCGCGACGATGAAGCACTCAACCTCTTTCTCGAATGGTTCTATCGCGAAAGTGACACACATGCTCTCCAAGCCGTCAGGGATGTTGGCTCTTGAACCATGAACTAGCTCGCAACAATTACTCGCTATCCCCGATTTTTGAGAGAAAGCGGGCTCATGAGAATCCTGCCTCATTCAGCCATTGCGTCAGGCATTCGCTGAGATATCGCCGCAGTTCAACAATGGCAGGGCTCTGCATGCGTCGCTGGGGCACCAGGAAATGCAAAGGAGCATTTTCACCTTCCAGATGTGGCATGACCCTGATCAGGCGACCACTCGCAAGATCTTCGGCGGTGTCCAACCGCGAACGATAGATGATCCCTCTTCCCGCCAAAGCCCAGTGACGGGCGACCTCGCCATCATTGGCAATTCGCCGCCCGGTAATGCGCACTTCCCTGGGCTTGTCGTTTTCGTAGAGCCGCCAACGATCATGGACCCGCTCCCCCACCATGTAGGGAATGCAATCATGCTCGTGAAGCGCTTCCAGGTGATCGGGAGTTCCATGGCGCGACAGATAATCTGGGGCGGCACATAGTACGCGAGGATTGGATTTCACCAATGGCATGGCGATCAAGGAAGAGTTTTCCAATTCACCATAACGGATGACGGCATCGACATTCTCACGGTGAAGGTCTGTGCGCGCATCACTGAATAGAAGCCGCAGATTCAGTGCGGTGTGGCGCTCCATGAAGGTATCCAGCCAAGGGAGCAACCGATTACGGCCAAGATCCTCGGGTAGCGAGATCATCAGCGTTCCCTCCAACTTTCTCTCGCGATCCTGGATGAGGTGTACGCCCTCCTCTATCAGCGCAAGCGCTTGCTGACAGCGTTCATGAAAGACTGCGCCATTGCTCGTCAGGCGTAGATTACGCGTCGAGCGTACCAACAGAGGTGTCCCAACCTCTTTTTCAAGTCGCTGGAGCGCAGCACTGATAGCGGCAGGTGTGAGATGCAATTGCCGTGCAGCCTGACTCATGCTTCCCAGGCGCACGGTAACGACGAATATTCGAATGTCATGCATTGGTTTCATGAAGAGAGTCTTTCTTACAATTTTTTTGAAAGTGCATACGCAATGCTAGGCATTCAAGCCAGTTCTGCCGGCAGCTAGACTACTGTGACTCCCCGTTGTTTCATCGGCAACGGCCACCCTGAACTTCCTGACGTGGGCTTCTCATGAATGCATCCCTCTCTCTTTCTCGCATGATACGCCGTACATTGCTGGGCACTAGCCTGGTCATCGCGACGACTGGCCTGACGACTCATGCCATGGCTGCAACCCAGGACCTCGCCAAATCACAAGGAGCCGACCACCAGTACGTCAAGGTGGCCCCATACAAAGGGGAGATTCGCAATGTGGCCACGCTTGATATCCGCCCGGGCAATGTCACCGTAACCCCAGAAGGCCGGATATTCTCAAGCATTCACTCAATGGACGGTGATCACGATGTCCAGCTGATCGAGATCACGGGGCAAAACAGCTATCGTGCCTGGCCCTCCGTGGCTCTGCAGACGCATGGCGGCCAGTATGGAGATGACACCATTGATGCGCCTCTCGGCACGATTCACGATGGTAAAGGTGGTCTGTGGGTCATCGATATGGGGGACCACATCGGCAAGACGCGCCTGTGGGGATTTGATATCGACACCGGGAATGTCATCGCCAAGATCACACTGCCCAGTGATATTGCCCCCGCCGGAAGCTTCGTTCAGGACTTGGCGGTGGACCGTGAACGAGGTGTCGCTTACCTGGCCGACCTTGCAAAGCCCGGGATCCTGACGGTACATATCGATAGTGGCAAGGTCACACGCTTCAGCGACCACCCCTCGCTTGACGCTGAGCCGGATGCCGTGATGCGTATTGACGGCAAGAATATCCAATTCAATGGCCAACCTGCGAGTGTCGGCATCAACCCGATCACGTTATCCGCCGATCAAGAGACCGTTTATTTTGGTGCCATGAACGGGCTGCACTGGTACTCCGTTCCTGCCATGCTGTTAAGAGACGGCGCGGAGCACGACGAGATCGCTGCTGCCATCGAAGTCGTCGGCCCCAAACCTGTTTCAGATGGTGCGGATACTGGCCCCGGTGGTAACCACTACTTCACCAACTCCAACGAACACGGCATTGATGTACTGGACTCCAAGGGCAACCTCACCCCGCTGGTGAGAGATGAACGTCTGGATTGGCCGGATAGCGTGCGCTTGGCGTCAGATGGATGGTTGTATATCTCGGTCAATCAACTGGACAAGACACCTCCCTTCACCGGGGGAGCTGATGAGGGAAATGCTCCCTATCACATCATGAAAGTCTGGGCCGGCGAACAGCCCTAATCGTCTAACAATCAGACTCTCACTCCCCACACATGATGCCCCGCTCGAAACATCGAGCGGGGCATCATTGCTTCATCAGGTAGATCGTTGCTTGAGAACTGTCACCGCTATCGATGGACTTATCGAAAGGGTATCTTCACAGACCTCCAGACACGACGCCCCGCCCACGCTGAGAGATCAGCATGAGCGGGGCGTCGACTATAGCCTTACAGCAAATCTCGGCGCGCTTCAGCCAGCCAGAGAGCCGAGCGTCTTCTCCATCGTTGCGACCACGTCACGGCACAGCGCATCATCGAGTGCGTCGGCGTGCGGCGGTGCGAATCGCTGGGCGTCGTTGTCGAAGTACTGACCATTGGCGCCGGCGAATTCCTCATCCAGTGCCGCACGCACCAGAATATCGGCACCGATACCCAGGTCCTTGCCCGGTACGCCGAAGCCTTCCTTGACCATCTTGCTGGCCAGCAGAGAGCCCGGGTTGACCGCGATCAGGATCGGCCCCTGGCCTTCCCAGTCCCGGGCAAGCGTGCGAGTCCACATGGTGATCGCGAGCTTGCTCTGGGCATAGGCCGCGTAGTGGTCGTTGAACGCGACCTCTCCGGTCAGCGCCTTCAGGTCCACGGAGGATTGAGCCGCCGAGGACAGGTTGACGACCCGCCCGGCCGGACGCATTGCCGAAGCCAGTTTCTGGGTGAGCAGATAGGGGGCAAGGGTATTGACCACGAAGCGCAGGTCGAGACCGTCAGCCGTCACGACGCTGGGGGCCTGGAAGACGCCGGCATTGTTGATCAACACATCCAGACTGGCGTTGGCCGCCAGCACGTCGCTTGCCAGTGAATCGATGGCGGCCAGGTCGGACAGGTCGGCCACGAACCCGGCGACACGCTCAGCCCCTGCCAGCGTTGCAAGTTCGGCGACGACGCCATTGACCTTCTGCTCGCTGCGCCCGTGGATCAGCACGCGATGGCCGCGCTCCAGCAGGGCCTTGGCCGTGACCAGGCCGATGCCATCGGTAGAACCGGTGATAAGGATGGTTTTCATGCGCTCTCTCCTTGAAATGTCACACGACGCTTGAGACGCGAACGACAGGGTGTGCCGTAAGGCCACACCCTGTCGTTCATCTGTGCCAGCGCAGTGTCAGGATGATCCTGCCAATGGGGCTTTCGGTCTCGGTATCAGACCTCGACGATGACCTTGCCGGTGGCCTGGCCGCTACCCAGACGGGCATGCGCCTGGCCCACTTCCGCAAGCGGGAAGACCTTGCCGTCGATGATCGGCTTGAGTGCACCCGCATCGGCGATACGCGCCATGTCGGCCAGAATCTCGTGGTGCTCCTGACGACGGAAGTCATGCAGCATCGGGATCAGCATGAAGACGACATGCAGTGACAGACCCTTGAAGTGCGCGGTGGTCAGGTCGATTTCCATGAAGGACACGGTCGTCGAGACATGGCCGTTGAGTGCCGCAGCCTCGAAGGAGGTCGGCAGGTTGGCGCCACCGACGGAGTCGAACACGATGTCGAAGCCCTTGCCGTCGGTGTGCTTGGCCACATAGTCGGCGACCTGCTCATTGCGGTAATTGATGGCACTGGCACCCAGCCCTTCGACCAGCGTCTCGTGATCATCACGACCGACGGTAGAGGCGACGTCGGCGCCGAAGTGACGGGCCAACTGGATGGCGATATGGCCCACACCGCCCGCACCACCGTGAACCAGCACCTTCTGACCGGCCTCGATGTTGGCGCGCTTGAGTCCTTCGTAGGCCGTGATGCCGACCAGTGGCAGCGCCGCGGCTTCCACCATGCTCAGGGACTTCGGCTTGTGGGCGATCAGGCGGACATCGGCGGCGATATACTCGGCCAGCGTGCCCGGCAGGTCCGCCAGGCCACCAGCACAGCCATAGACTTCATCCCCGATGGCGTAGCCTTCGACGCCCTCGCCCACGGCTTCGACAGTACCGGCGAAGTCCATGCCCAGCAGCGCCGGCAGCACCGGAGACAGCGGCAGCTCAGGGCCCATCTGGCGAATCATGGTGTCGACGGTGTTGATGCTGGTGGCGGCGATGCGCACCAGTACCTGACCTGCCGCTGCTTGGGGCTTGGCGATTTCCGCCGCTTCGAACACCTCGGGACCACCGAATGATTTGACGAGCATCGCTTTCATGAGTCTGTCTCCTGCGTGGATGTGGAGCCAGAATAATTGTCATAAGCCTGAATGATAAACGGCGATAAACTACAATCAGTTTATTGGTTTTATTGAAAGTATTGGGCGTATTGAGCTTGTTGGATGAATTGGGCGTAGTGGACGTCACGAACGTTGCGCCAAGCCGTTGCTGGCGCGCCTCTCGCCATCGTGAGCCACGCGAGTCGACGCAAATGAGGACACCTGCATGAATCTTGAGCACCTGAAGCTGTTCGTCCGTCTCGCCGCCGTGAACAGCATCAGCCAGGCCGGCGAGGACCTGGGACTGTCACCCGCCGTCGCCAGTTCTCACCTGCGCAAGCTCGAGGACAGCCTGGGGGTACGCCTGCTGCATCGCACCACGCGTCATGTAGCGCTGAGCGAAGAAGGTCGCGCCTTTCTCCCCCACGCAGAGGAGGTGCTGATCAGCGCCGAGGCCGCGCGGGCTGCCGTCGGCGTCGGCACGACCTCCCCCAGCGGCACCTTGCGCATCACCGCTTCCGCCTCCTTCGGGCGTATGCACCTGGTGCCGGGTCTGGCCGGCTTTCTCGAACGCTACCCTGATCTGGAGCTGGACCTGCGCCTGACCGACACCATCGTCGATCTGGTCGAGGGCGGCTTTGACATCGCCATCCGCAACTCCGCCCTCAAGGATTCCAGTCTGATCGCGCGGCGCCTGGCACCGGACAAGCGCATTCTGTGCGCCTCGCCGGACTATCTCGCGCGCCATGGCACACCGACGCATCCCTCGAGGCTGCACGAACACGAATGCCTGACCCTGATCGGCATGGACCAGTGGTGCTTTCAATGCGAGAACGGCGTCGAACCGATTCGCGTCAAGGGGCGTATCCGCACCGACAATGGCGAAGCCGTGCGTGACGCCTGCGCCGCAGGTCTGGGCATCACCCTGTCCTCGACATGGAGCATTTACCGCCACCTGGCCGAAGGCAGCCTGGTAGAGGTGCTACCCGAGACGCCCTTGATCAGCGAGACGGGCATCTGGGCGGTCTATCCGAGCAACCGCCAGCTGGCCCCCAAGGTGCGCGCCTTCCTGGACTACTTCTCCGAATACTTCGGCAGCCCGCCCTATTGGGATGTCCAACAGGACTGAGATGTCGGAAAGCCCGTCATCCCGCCGCCAGCACCCAGCGCTGAAGCATCGGCTTGTAGTGAGCGAAGTCCGGCGTCTGCATGCCGGCCACCTTGGCGGCATCATCCAGGCGCCGCACCTTGAGAATGGCCGCAAGCTGGGGCAGCTGGGCAAAGGCCGCGGCCTCAGGCGGCTCCATCGCCCCGCCCTGCAGGGCCAGGCTGTCCAGCGAGGCCTGTGACAGACAGGCGCGATAGCTCGGCTCCACCGCGACCAGATAACGCTTGGCTGCCACATGCTGGCGTACCGGCTCGACGATCTCGGCCGGGAAGAAGCGCGCCAACCAGTCGGCACCGCTGACCTGATGACGATTGTCCTGGCCGTTCATCAAGACCTCCGGCGGCAGCGCATTGGCGTAATGCCCCACGTCATGCAGCAAGGCGGCCAGAATCACCGACTCGGATTCTCCCTGCTGCTCGGCCAGATGCGCCGCCTGCAGCATGTGCTCGGCCATGGTCACCTCCTCACCCAGATAGGAGTCCGCACCGTGCAGGGCGAAGATGTCCTCGATCAGGCCGACGATCCCCTCGGCGTTGGCAGGCTGCGTGATCATCGGGCGTTCTCCAGCAGGTTGAGAGTGGAATACAGGCTGTCGAGATCGGCGTAGGCGCCCTGCAGATGACGATTGCCGCCGGCCACGAAGGCGGTACGGGCATGCATCACGCGACTGTTGTCGAACAGCAGGCAGTCCCCCGGGGCAAGGCGCAGGTGCGTGGCCTGCTCCGGCTGACCGATCACGCGCGCCCAGTCGTGATAGGCACGATAGAAGGCGCGTTGCGCCTCGAGCGGCAGCGGCAGCGAGGCGATGGAGCGGTTGTTGTAACGCACCTGGCGGATGTTGCCCTTGTGGTCGGTCTCGATGAACGGCACCCAGCTTCTGAGATCGGCATGGCCCGCGTCATGAAAGCGGAACGGTACCCGCGTGCGCGTCAGCAGCGCGAAACTCTCGGGCGCCAGTTCGCGCAGGCGCTCGGCGGCGGCGAAGCCATCCACCAGCAAGGTCTGGCCGCCTTCCACCTCGTTGCTCAGGCAATGCAGCAGCTGAATGCTCGGTGCCGGATCACGATAGGGATTGTCGGTATGCGCCCCGAGCCCGAGATTGCTGAAGGCGAGATTGCTCGGCGAGACCTCGGTGCGGACATCGAACAGCTTGCCGTAATTGGTTTCGCGCACATACCCGAACTGCTCGATTACCTCGAGCACCTTGCCCGGCTCGACGGGCACGCCACGCAGGCACACCACCCCGGTGTCACGGACCCAGGCCAGCGCCTTGCGACGTGCCTCTCCCCCGGCGATGACATCGGCCCACTCGACCCGGGCGACCGAGAACTCGCTGCCCTGCCACAGCGTCTTGTGCGCACTGCTGCGTTCATCGGGGAAGCCGGTGCTCAAGGCGGCCAGCTCATCGACGCCGTAGCGAATCTCGCGTGCATTGCTCAGTGTCACTCGCAGGACGTCGCCCTCCTCAAGCGCCGCCTCGCTAATGGCGGCGTCCCAGTCGAGGTCGAGCACACTGTCCAGACGCTGGCCATTGGCATGGCGACGGGCGGGGTCGTGGTCTTGCAGCCACAGCACATGCTGGGCAAGGGTCTGGCCATCATCCAGAGTCAGGTGAAGCTGTTCGGCGTCAAACGCGAGGCGAGGCATGCAGAGTCTTCCTGTCTGTCGAGTGCGATCACAAGCCGCAAGGCACGGCATGACGAACGGGTGTGGCAAAGGCTCATGTCAAACGAGCGCTCCGCCAGTGGATGCCCGCCATGCTAGTGAACGCAGACCCGTGACCATAGCGAGACTTTCTGGCGGCGAGCCTTAGTTTTTATGCGCGCAGACTGTCACGTCATCGTCATGCACGGCTGCAAGAATGAGCGCCCGGCCGCGTGCCGCGGCAGGATCTGCAGTCATGGCTTCAGCACCAGCCGCCGATGCGGCGACTGGCTCAGTCAAGCTGGAGTTCTGCATGTCGCGTCCTGCCTATCACCCTTCCCAGCGCCTCGCTCAGCGCCTGCCCCCCTTCAATGCCCTGACCGCCTTCGAGGCCACCGCCCGCCTCGGCAGCCTGACCCGCGCCGCCGCCGAACTGTGCATTACCCAGGGCGCCGTCAGTCAGCGCGTCAAGCAGCTGGAAGACTTTCTTGAAGTCAGCCTGTTCGTGCGCCGCGGCAATCGCATCGAGCTGACCGATGAGGCGCATGCCTATCTGCCGCTGGTCAGTGGCGTGTTCGAGACCCTCAAGCGCGGTACCGCCACCCTCTTCCAGCACGATGAGCAACAGAGCCTGACGCTGCGCTCCAATCACAGCTTCGTCGAATACTGGCTGATCCCCAGGCTCAAGGACTTCCAGCGCCTGCATCCGAACATCCAGGTCACGGTGCTGCCGCACAATCAGGTACTCCCGGACGAGCAGCCCGATGTCGATATCGAGATCATCAATGGCTACGGCGGCTGGTGCGGGCGCGAGTACGAGAAACTGGCCGATGAGCAGTGGGTCGTCGTGGCAAGCCCCACCTTCCTGCACTCCTCCCTCGCCCCCAACGCCTCACCCGCGAGTCCACTCGACGATCTGGCCCGTGCGCCCAGAATCGAGTGCATCGGCTACCGCGAAAGCTGGCTGGACTGGTTCCGCCTGCAGAAGTTTCGTGGCCACATCCCGCCGGCCGGTCTCAAGTTCGGCAATGCCAGTCTGGCGATTGCCGCGGCACTCGAGGGGCACGGCTTCCTGCTCGTCCGCCAGTCCTTCGTGATGGACCTGATCAAGAACGGACGCCTGCAACTGGCGCACGCCTTGCGCATGCCCAGCACCAGCAGTCAGTACCTGCTGGTGTCTCCAGAACGCCGCCATGCCCCGGCGGTCAACGATTTCTGTGCTTGGTTGCGCAGCACCATGCACACCTCTCAGGCCAATCCTGTCACCAGCGAGTTGCCCTCTCAGCCCCGCTAGCACGGGCAGCAAGACGCGAGCCTCAGAATTTCTAAGGCACAGTCGCAGTTTTTGTTGCGGCCAACGGCTGGCATCTGTCACGGAAACGTCATCATCTGCACCAAAGATGACGCCTCAAGACGACAGCGTTGACGCAGTTCGACCGTCCCGGCGGGCTGCGCCACGAGCCAACCAACGGCCTGCCTGTCGGCCTGACCCGGTTTTGCGGAACCTGCTTGCTGTCACTGATGACCGTACCTGACGACCGCCCCTGACCACTGTCCCTGACTACCGTCCCTGACCGTCGCCCTTGCCTGGAGCCTGACATGAAGAAGCCCTTGATCGCTGCCATCGGCCTTGCCGCGCTTGCCCAACTTGCCGTCCCCCAGCTGGCCCATGCCGAGACACTGCGCACCCCGCATTGGGTCGAGTTCAGTGGCAAGGAGTCGCTGGACCCCATCTCCCCGACGCGCTTCTACTCGGCCAACCAGCTGATCTACAGCCGCCTGGTCCGTCAGGGCAGCAAGGGCGAGCCGGTGTCGGACCTGGCCTCCGCGTGGCAGGCCAACCCCGCTGCCGATGAGTGGACCTTCACGCTGCGTGACGGGGTCAGTTTCCACAATGGCAAGGCGCTGAGCGCGGATGACGTCATCTACAGTTTCACGCGTCTGCTCGACCCCGAGCGCGATGCTCCGGCACGTGCCGCGCTGTCGGTCATCGAGGACGTCAGCGTCAATGAGGCCGGCCAGATCGTGTTCCGTCTCAGCCAGTCCCATGCTGACCTGCCGATCCTGCTGATGGATTACCGTGCGAAGATCGTGCCGGTCGGCTTTGATGACGACACTTCACTGCAGGGCATCGGCACCGGCCCCTTCAAGCTGGTCGAATTCGATCCGCAGGGCACCACCACCTTCGAAGCCTTCGCTGACTACTGGGAAGGCGCACCGAAGCTGGATGGCATGGACCTGATCGGCATTCCCGATGACAACGCCCGCACCCAGGCATTGCTGGCCGGCCAGATTGACTGGTCGGGCTGGAATGGCGTCAACGCCCAGCAGCTGCGCCTGTTCTCCAGCAACCCGGCCTACCACTACGACTCCATCGCCACCGGCGACTGGCGTGGCATGGTGTTCCGCGCCGACGACGAGGTCTTCCAGGATGTGCGCGTGCGCCGTGCGCTGCGTCTGGTGGCCGACCGTGAAGAGATGGTCAACCTGCTGTTCGGCAAGGGCGGCGCCACCATTACCTGTGACAACCCGGTCTGGAATGGCGATCAGTACAAGCTGGCACAGCAATGCCCGCAGGACCTCGACACCGCCCGCAGCCTGTTGAGCGACGCGGGGTATGCCGATGGGCTGGAGATCGACGTCTACACCAGCGGCGTCGACAACTACTTCCGCCCGATGGCGGAGCTCTACCAGCGTCAGGCAGCCGAGGCCGGCATCACCGTCAACGTGCACAACGTGCCCGCGGCGGATTACTGGAACACCGCCTGGATGAAGAAGCCGGCCTTCACCACAGCCTGGGGCCAGCGCCCGACCGATCAGGTGCTCAACGAGATCTTCCAGAGCGAGGCCAACTGGAACGAGTCGGCCTACCAGAATCTCGAATTCGATGCCCTGCTCGCCAAGGCGCGCGCCACCCTGGATGACGAAGCGCGCACCGAGCTCTATCACCAGGCCCAGGCGCTGCTGACCGAGACCGGCGCGACGCTGATTCCCTTCCACCTCAACAACAACCGCGTCATGAAGCGTGAGGTGCATATCCCGGCAGTCGAACACTTCGCGATTCGCTGGCACCAGGTCGACAAGCAGGGAGAGAGCTGATGTCCCGCCCTGGCTTGATCCTGATTCTGATGGACGGCATCAGCAGTCAGCGCTTCGCCGAGACGCGGGCGCGTCTGCCGCATCTCGACGCCCTGGCCAGAGACGGCCTGCTGATCGAGCGCCTGGGTGCCGATACCAATGCCAATTCGATGCCCGCGCGAGCGGGTGTCCTGACCGGGCAACCGGCTCAGGTGCACGGCATCTACTCAAACGGTATCTATTCCAACGGCATCCATTGCCCCGGTTCTGAGGTGGAGTTTGCGTCTGTTACAGGGGCTGAGACCGATAGCGACCGTCACGCCACAGGCGCCAGCGCCAATGCAGGGCATTTTCGTCCAGCAAGGGTCGAGGACCTGCGTGGCGAGACCCTGCTCGAGGCCGCGCGCGCGGCAGGACTGCGGGTGGCCAGCCTCGGCTTCGGGCTGGCCCGCCCCGAGAGCTGCGACTGGTATCTGTCGCCCTGGTGGGAGGAAGGTGACCTGCGCGCCAAGGGCATGACCGCGCCGCGCCTGAATCACTGGGATGCCCGCAATGACGCCCTGATGCGCGCGATGAGCAATGACCAGCAACTGCTCAACGAGGCGCTGTCGCTGATCGAGCGCGAAACGCCTGAGCTGGTGCTGCTCGAACTCAACACCCCCGATTACTGCCTGCATGTGCATGGCAATGATGATGCCCTGGTCGATGGTGCCCTGATGATGGTCGATGCCCAGCTCGGCAGCCTGCTGGCCGGCCTTGAAGCCATCAACAAGCGCGAGACCTACCACCTGTGTGTCTTCAGTGATCATGGTCATGCCCCGGTACAGCGGGCGCTGGTGGCAGACCGCCTTCTACCGGATGTCGCGCTGCAATGTGATGGTGGCCTGCTGCTGGTGGCCTGTGACGATGACGAACGCCAACGCGAGCAGGCCGCGCACCTGGCCGAGTTCGGCGTCACGCCGCTCGAGTCGGCCGACTTCCTGCCCCCGGACGTGAGGCATATCCAGCTCTATCAGGCACCGCCGGGCATGAGCTTCGAACCCGCCTGCAAGCATGCCCATCACACGGAGCTGGTGGCGGCGCCCGGCTATGTCTCCACGCACGGTTTCGGCCCCGGCGCCACGTCGGACCAGCGCTTCGCCGTTCTGCACGGCCCGTCAATCACTGCGGGCGAGCGCCTTGAGCTCGAGTCACTGGCCCTCCACCCGCGCCTGCGTCAGGTGCTGGACCTGCCGCCCCTCGATGAGGCTTCGACGCCACAGCGGGCACGCGATCTTCAAGAGGTGAACTGAGATGTGGGCAATGCTGTTACAGCGCTGCCTGTATGGCGGCTTCACGCTGGTCTTCGTGGCCTGCGTGGTGTTCTGGGTGATCGAGATGCTGCCGGGCGACTTCTGCGTCAACTATCTGGGACGCAGCATGACCCCGATCAATCTCGCCCAATGTCGCGCCGAGCTTGGCCTGGACACGCCGGTGACGACACGCTTCGTCAGCTGGTGGGGGCAGTTGCTGAGTGGTGATTTCGGCACCTCGCTGACCAGTCGTGCACCGGTCAGCGATACCCTGATGCCGCGCCTGGCCAACACCTTGCTGCTGGGCGGCATCGCGACCGTGATGGCCATCCCGCTGGCCATCCTGCTGGGGCTGATCGCGGCGCTCAAGCGCGACAGCTGGCTCGACTCCAGCCTCTCCAGCCTGGTGCTGATCGCCATGACGGTGCCGGAATTCATCAGCGCCACCCTGCTGACCCTGGCCTTCGCCATCTGGCTGCCGTGGTTCCCTGCCATCACCGTGGCCGGTGCCAATGAGAGCCTGTGGAACCTGCTGCCCGGTGTCTGGCTGCCCGCCATCACGCTGGCGCTGGTGGCCATGGCACACATGATGCGCATGACCCGCTCCAACACCATCAGCGTGATGGACAGCGACTTCATGAACATGGCGCGTATCCGCCAGCTGCCGCGCTGGCGTCTGGTGATCCGCCATCTGGCACCAGCCTCCCTGCTGCCGACCATCAGTCTGGCCGCCATGACCATCGCCTGGCTGCTGGGCGGCGTAGTGATCGTCGAACAGGTCTTCAACTATCCGGGGCTGGGGCGCCTGATGATCTCGGCCATCAATGACCGCGACATGCCGGTGGTGCAGGCCTGCGCACTAGTGCTCTCCGTCACCTATGTGCTGTGCAATCTGGTCGCCGACATGCTGGTCATCGTGCTCAATCCCAAACTCAAGACAGCCTGAGTCACTCATGAACGCTTCTTCCTCGACGATCGCGCGCGGCCCGCGGCTGGCCCTGGCCAGCCTGCCGGGTCAACACACCCTGGCGCTGCTGTGGGCCAACCGCCAGGGCCGGATTGGCCTGGTGCTGATCGGCCTGCACCTTCTGCTGGCCGTCGCTGGCCGCTGGCTGGCGCCCTATGATATCTCCGCGGGCGACAGTCTCGCCTCGCTGCTGCCCCCCAGTGCCGAACATTGGCTGGGCACCGACCAGCTCGGCCGCGATGTCCTCAGCCGCACCCTGGCCGGGGGCCGCGAGGCCATCTACACCTCGCTGCCGGCCGCCGTGCTGGCCGTGGTATGGGGCAGCGCCTGCGGCATGCTGCTGGCCATCATCGGTGGGCGGGTCGAGAACATTGCCATGCGTCTGGTGGACGCCCTGCTGTCGATTCCCTGGCTACTGTTCCTCTTGCTGGTCATCGGCGTGATGGGCCCCGGCCCACTGGTCTTCATCCTGACTCTGGGCATCTTCTATGGCGTGGCGGTGGTGCGCGTGATGGTCACTGCGTGCCGCGAAGTGCTGTGCCTTGACTATATACAGGCCGCACGGCTGCGCGGCGACAGCCTGATGCGTCTGCTGTGGCGCGAGATCAAACCCAACGTGCTCGACACCATCCTCGTCGAGCTGGCGATGCGCTGGTCCTGGGCATTGCTGGCCTTCAGCTCGCTGTCGTTTCTCGGCTTCGGCGTCTCCCCGCCGACCCCGGACTGGGGACTGATGGTCGCCGATGGCCGCGGCTTCATGTCGTTTGCGCCCTGGGCCGTGCTGCCGCCCATCGTGGCGCTGTCCAGCCTGATCATCGCCATCAATCTGGTCGCCGACACCCTGGCCAAGACACTGGGCATCGACCGTGCGGGGCGCCCCGAATGATTCCGAACTCCAAAGGTGACGCCATGACGGACAACACCGTGATCCGCGTTCGCGATCTCAACATCGGCTTTCATGATCGCCAGCAGATCTGGCGACCCGTGCTGCGCGGTATCGACCTGAGCCTGGGCCAGGGCGAGATTCTGGGTCTGGTGGGCGAGTCCGGCAGCGGCAAGAGCACCTTGGCCACGGCCATGCTGGGTCTGTTGCGTCGGGGCAGCCTGGTGCGCACCGGCGAGGTGAGTGTCGCCTCACCTGCGCCCGCCTCTGGCTCCACTTCTGCCACTGCCTCCACCTCTGCCACTGCCTCTACTTCTACTTCTACTTCTACTTCTACTTCTACTTCTACGAGTCATGAACCTCTTCACGACGAGCTCCGCCAACTGAGCTTTCATCATCAACCGGGGCGCTGGCTGGGCGAACTCAGGCTCGGGCTGGTGTCTCAGCATGCCGAAAAGGCCATGACGCCCCATCTCACGCTCGGCAGCCTGCTGTGCGAGACGCTGCTGTCACAGGGCGTGAAAGGAAAGGCGGAACGCGAACAGCAGGCAGTGGCATGGCTGCGACGCGTCCACCTCCCTCACCCCGAAGTGCTGATGCAGCGTTATCCGCACCAGCTTTCCGGCGGACAGCAGCAACGCGCCAGTCTGGCGCTGGCCCTGGCGCAACGCCCACGAGTGCTGGTGATGGATGAGCCGACCACCGGACTGGATGCCAGCACCCAGAATGAGATTCTGGCGCTGTTGGCCTCGCTGCGCGCTGAGCTGGGAATGAGCATCGTCTTCGTCAGTCATGATCTGGGCGCGGTATCTCACCTGTGTGACCGCGTCGCGGTGATGTACGCCGGTCAACTGGTGGAGGTCGCCGCGACTCGCGACTTCCTGAACGGCCCGCGCCACCCCTATGGTCACGCGCTGCTGGCCGCGACGCCGGGCAGTCAGTGCTATCGACCTGACGCCGCGCTGGAAGGCACGCCACCCCTGGTGGGAAGCGCCATCAAGGGCTGTGCCTTTGCACCGCGCTGCCCGCGCGCAAGTGTAACGTGCCGTGACAGCGTGCCGAGCTGGCAAGGTCGCTACGCCTGTCATCATGCGCTGGAAGGTCACGCAATGGCGGCAAAGGCGAGCGGGAAAAGTGCGGAAAGACCCCAAAATACGAAAAGTGACGCAGCAACCGATGAGCGGGCCGATCGCGTAAAGAGCGACTCGCAGTCAGCCACGTCGCTGGACATCGCGCCGCTGCTGGCCGTGGAGTCGCTGAACCTGTGCTATCGCATGCCCGGCTGGCTGGCGCGCCTGCGCGGTGAAACGCCGGCACTCACCGTCAGCGATGTGGCATTCTCGCTCCAGCAAGGCGAGACGCTGGCCTTGATCGGCGAATCCGGCAGCGGCAAGACCTCGATCCTCAAGGCGCTGGCCGGCCTGCTCTCCCCCGTCTCCGGGCAGCTCAGTTTGCGTCAGGAGCCCTTGGCGGGATTGGTCGCCGAGCGGCGTCCGGTGCAGCGTCAGAAGATCCAGTACATCTTCCAGCATGCCAGCACAGCACTGAATCCTCGTCTGACCGTGTTCGAATCTCTCGCACCGGTGCTGTCTCGCTGGTTCGATCTCAAGGGCGATGGCGCCCGCCAGCGTGCCCAGTCATTGTTGGAAGAGGTGCGCCTGCCCGCGCTCTATCTCGACCGTCTGCCCAGCCAGCTGTCGGGGGGCGAGCAGCAGCGCGTCGCCATCGCCCGAGCGCTGGCCGCCGAGCCCGACATCCTGCTGTGTGACGAGATCACCTCGGCGCTGGATGTCTCGGTTCAAGCCGCCATCATTCGCCTGCTGCAACGCCTCAAGCGTGAGCGCGGCCTGAGCCTGGTCTTCGTCACCCATGACCTGGGGCTGGTCAGTCATTTCGCGGACCGCGTACTGGTGCTGCGCAATGGCCGCACCGAGCATCTGGGAAATGTCGCAAGCCTCGCCACAGGGGATCTGCCACCCTATGTGCAAACCCTGATGGAGGCCAAGCTGGTCGCGGCATGACTCGGCTTTCTGTCCCACCATTCTGTCCCGCCCGCCTGTCCCGGCTGCCTCTCGCCGCTGCTGATTACCTTCATGCAACGAAAAAAGCCCGCCAATGGCGGGCAGGGAATGTCGGGACAGGACATTCAGGACAGGAAAGCGTTTGAGCAAGGGCTCTGCAGTTGACGATGAGTGCGCACTTCCACACTGGCTTCCACTCAGCCAAAACACTTGCTCAAGCGTTCTTCTCTCTCACGTGTTCTTCTCTGGGACACTGACCATCATGACGCGACACGATGGTCAGTGGGTCCATTCAGCAACTGACAGGGGCAAGTCGATGGCATATCGGCATCCTTGGCTGTCTTGCAGAGTCGGAGGATGTTCATCCGCCGACGAGAGATCATGCGCTTTCGTTCAAGGCATGCTCGACGCGTGTGGCAGAGACACTCTTGCCAGCATCGTTGACGTAAACCGCCGAATCGCTCGCCAGTGCGCGGGTGGTACCCTGAATGCCGGCGTTGCTGATGGACTTCTGGACGCGGCTGGCAGCGACACTCATGCCGGTTTCCACGACATCATCGTGATGCAGCGCGGCTTGCTGAGTGACCGGCTGTGCCTGGCCCATGATCACGCGATCACTGAGGGTGGCACGGACGCGGGCATCGGCTTCGCTGTCATTGGCAGAAGCCACGCCAGTGGCGGCAACGGACAGTGCGGCAATGGCAAATAGAGACTTGAGGGATTGCATGGGGGTTCTCCTGTCGAAAAAGGTCATGTCAGTGCAGACACCTGGCCTGCAAGCGCCTGACGCAGACGTCGGGCGTCTCAGACGTTGACGTCGCTCACGGCGTGACGAACACGGGTGCCGGCAACGCTATCGCCGGAATCATTGGCGACATCGAATTCCTGCAGATGGATGGAGCGATCATGGCCACGGATCTCGTCGTCACCGGATGCCACCTGGAAACGGCCAGCAGCGGTGCTCATGCCGGTTTCCGCGAAGGTCGCCTGGGCGGTCGGAGCTTGCTGGGCAGAGCCATGGATGACGCTGTCACTGACGTTGTGCTGGACGCGCTTGGCAGCCGGGCTATCGTCGGCGGCGAAGGACGCGGTGCTGACGGTGGCGAGTGCGGCAGCGGCGATCAGAGTCTTGAGAGTGTTCATGGTGTATCTCCTCGATAAAAAGCAAAGCGATGATCAGACCCGGCAATCCAGGTCAGGCTTGACGATGGTTCAGACGTTGCTGTCGTTCAGGGCGTGCTGGACGCGAGTCGCTGCGACACTCTTGCCGGCATCGTTATCGAATGCCTGGCTTGCCGTGGCCACGGTGTGCGACTGACCCCGGATGCGATCGGCACTGATGGACTGCTGAATGCGACCTGCCGCGACGCTCATGCCGGTTTCCGCGAAGCTGGCTTGCTGGGTAGCGGCTGGCTGAGCGGTGCCGACGACGACGTCCTGGCTGATGGACTGCTGGACACGCTGGGCGGCCGGGCTGTCATCCGCGGCGAAGGTGGCGGTGCTGACGGTAGCGAGAGCGGCGGCGGCGATCAGAGTCTTGATGGTTTTCATGATGAATCTCCTCGATGAACAAAGTGGTCAGTGGGCGTGAGCGCCCGGGCAAGAGGCTGAATGACTCAGACGTTGCTGTCGTTCAGGGCGTGCTGAACACGGGTGGCAGCAACACTCTTGCCGGCATCATTGTCGAAGGCCTGCTCGCGGCTGACGGTGGCCACACCCTTGCCTTCGATGGCGGACTGACTGAGAGCTGTCTCGACACGGCCCGCGGCAACGCTCATACCGGTATCGGCGAAGGCAGCCTGGGCAGTCGGTGCCGGCTGGGCAGCGCCGACGACGACGTCCTGACTGATGGACTGCTGAACACGCTGTGCGGCCGGGCTGTCATCCGCGGCGAAGGAGGCAGTGCTCACGGTTGCGAGAGCGGCGGCGGCGATCAGAGTCTTGAGGTTCAGAGTTTTCATGATGATTTTCCTTTGCTTGTCCTGGGCGATGTTGCCCTTGTGATGTCGTGTGCAGTCTCGGCTGCACCCGTCTAACTTGTTAACAGACTAATGATTATTGCGCTATCACACTAGCCGTGTCGCTGGCAGCTCACTGTTTCCATCAAAGAACCAGATTGCGATGCCTTGTCATTGCCTCGGTACCCGTAAGTGATGAAGTCCCTCACCATGCAAAACCCTTGCAAGCTTTTTGCATCACTTCTGTACAACCAAGAAGGTGCATGTCGCCAGTGATCGAATGTCGATCAGTCACTCAGGTCTGCTCCGGTACCGCTGCCTGACACTTCAACTTTGGTCGCGATCATGAGGAAGGCATTCGTCAGCAATATGTCTTTCTACCCTGCTGAAACCCTCACTGTTGTGCTTGTAGAGTCTTACGCTTGCGCCAACGGGTTGGATGCATGCCATCTTCAAAAAAGTGGTGCCGTCTTGACAGACGCCTGCCATCGACCGAATCCAGACTGCCGTTTCGTGCAATGTGGAATGAGCGCATTGTGGACGAAACCCGCCACGCGAGATATCCCTCCACCGGAACAGCATTGATTCCAATCACGAACCAATGCATCGCCCACCTGAACGGCTGAACAGACACCCATCTACGACTTTGGTAATAAGCATAGGATTATCAACCGCTTACGGGGTTCGTGAACGCCCCCTCAAGTCACCTGCTTCAAGCGCTCCCTGCACCTCTGCGTTCCCCTTCATCGCGACGGGCGATAAAAATTGTTGTCCAGACACGAAAACGCGGAGCCATTGGAAGATGGCTCCGCGCTTTTCATGCTGCTGCATCGCGATTCAATAACCCGGGTATTTCTCCCAGACCCACCGTTCATCCTTGCCACCGCCGTTGGTGTAGAGCTCCCAGCGCGGACAATCGTGGAGATCCTGCCCGATCTCACCGATGACATCTCGCAGTTCAAGTGGGGCCAGCCAGTCACTCGGTATCACTTCTTCTCCCCATTGCGCCCCGAGCAGATTGCCCGTGATGGCGCCCGTAGAATCAGAATCCCCGTCGTGATTGACCGCCAGCTGAATCGCGGAGCGGAAATCCCGCGCCGTGAGTGCGCAATACACGGACATCGCCAGGGCCTCTTCCGCGATCCAGCCCAGTCCCAGCATCACGACAGCCACCTGCGGCGCAGTGCCGGACTCGGCAAGCTCGCGGGCTTGCTGCAGCGCCTGCATGGTCTCTTCGCAGCCCGGCTTGCGCTCGAGAATGCGCATGGCGTGCGAAAGTGCCTGTGCCATCGAATCCCCCGCCACCAGGCATTGGATCATCACCGCCAGCACGCCGCCCGTCAGCTGGCCGGTCACATGCCCATGGGTCAGCGCGCAGACCTCTTCCCCGAGTGCGAAGCACATCTCATGGGAGGCTCCCATCACATGCGCGAACAAACCAATCGGCGCGACGCGCATCACGCCGCCACAGCCCTTGCTGTCATTCTGCGCAGTGTCACTGTAGCAACGCACCTGCTTTAACGCTGCCAGACATGTCATGCCCGGGGCGCGGCGCGAATGGAGCTCGCCTTGCTTGATCAGCCAGCCACTGTCCAGCCATTCCTGCTCGGTATCCTGCCGCGAGCGTTCACCCTGGGTGTAAAGCCAGCGTTCATAGGCACTGTTGACCAGACTGCCTTGCGTCGTGATGCCTCTCAGACAGCCACGCACATGACTGCGCAACAGCCCCTCAGCGGTAAACAGCGTCATCTGCGTATCATCGGTAATCCGCCCCAGCCCACCGTAGGCTGGGGCATAGTCACGTATGCCATCACTTCCAAAACGTGCCTGGATCTCCTCGTGTGACAGGAATTCCACCGGCGCCCCCAAGGCGTCACCCACCGCACCACCCAACAGGCAACCACGAAACCGCGATGTCATCTCAAGCGTCATGTGCCTCTCCCCTGCGTGACCTTCAGGTGACGTCAGCCACCCTCACGACACCTTACGCTATCAGCATCTGCGCATTTGCTGAAAAGCAGGCTCAACCAGTGGTGCGCATAATCAGGCAGCACTGGATGAGCGCTCAGCATTGGCAGGCGTGAAGTAGGTAGCGCCGGTGAAAAGGCCGACAACAGCCACTTTCATACAATAACGGCCGCCCAAGAGGCGGCCGTTCTGTTTTCTGCCGTCACGACGTCATGCCGTCGTGACTTCCTGCAGCAGGATTTTTTCAGCGATCACTTCGCTGCTCGGCCTGCTGGGATGTTCATGAGGCCAGCTTGAGGATATCGTCATACAAGGCTCTCGACAGCGTGACGCCCTCTTCTTGATGTACCTGGCGAGCCTTGAAGCGGCGCTCGGAGGAAAGACGCGCCCCCTGCTGCTTGACCAGCTCGAACAGCCTTTCAGAGCGCAGCATGTGCTGCTGAGTACTGCCGCCAGTGAGGCGCGCGGGGTCGATCGCGATGATCAGCTCACCATGATACGGCAGGCTGCCCTTGCCTTGATCGTGCTCGCTGGACTCGATACTCAGCATGTCACCGATCAGCGGCCCTGCGATCAGCTCGATCATGATCGCCAGCGCAGAGCCCTTGTGGTCACCAAAGGGCAGCATCGCGCCATGATCGAGCACTTCCGTCGGGTCCTGTGACGGCTCACCCTCTCGATCGACACCCCAGCCGAGCGGGATCTTGTCCCCCTGACGACGATGCAGCTCGATATCGCCGCGCGCGATGGCACTGGTCGCGAAGTCGAATACGTACGGGTTGCCATCCCCACGCGGCCAGCCGAAGGCGATGGGGTTGGTACCCAGCAACGGCTGGCTGCCTCCATAGGGTGCCATGTATGACTGGGTCGGGTTGCAGGCGATGGCGACCAGCCCTTCCCGCGTCAACCTCTCGATCTCGACCCACAATGCCGTGCCATGCACGCAATGATTGATGGCCAGAATGGCAATGCCGTTGGCTCGCGCCTTGCTGAGCAGTTCAGGTACGCCCTGCTGGAAGGCCAGCGACGAGAAGCCACCCTTGGCATCCACCTTGACGATGGAAGGCGCCGTATCCTCGACCACCGGCACGGCGTCCGGCACCACTCCGCCATTGTTCAGCGTCGCGACGAACCCCATCAGGCGATAGAGCCCATGGGAGCGACAACCGTCCATTTCCGCCGCCACCAGCGCATCACTCATGGCAGCGACGTGTGGCTCACTGAAGCCATGACGGCTCAACACCTTGTGACATAGCGCCTTGAGCGCTGCCCGATCGAGATTGACGTCCATTCCTGCCGCTTCCTTCATTGCATCGCTCATGAGAATTCGTTCCTTTCCAATAAGGTGTCCATCATTTCCATGACGGTCCGCTGATGGCATCAGGCAGCCACAGCGCCAGCCCCGGGAAGACCAGGATCAGCGCCAACACCATCAGCTGCAGGAAGATGAAGGGCATCACCCCCTTGTACATGTGCTTCAGCGTCACTTCAGGAGGCGTGATGGCACGCAGATAGAAGATGGAGGGCGCCAACGGCGGTGTCAGATAACTCGTCTGCATCACGATCAGGAAGGCCACGCAGAACCAGATCTCATCGAACCCGAGCAGGCCGATGACCGGCATCGCCACAGGGATGACGATCAGGACCACCGAGATCATGTCGAGCACGAAACCGGCCAGGAAGGCGATCAGCAGGATGGCGCCAAGAATCAGCCACGGGCTCAAGCCGGTATCCAGCAGCAGCGACTGGACGGTGGCCATCCCGCCGGAGGCGAAGAAGACGCCCGCGAACATGTTGCCGCCCAGCACGATCAGCAGAATCATCGCGGTGATGTTGAGTGTGCGTATCGCCGCGTTCCACAGGATGGACAGCGTGAGATTGCGATACCCCAGTGCCAGCAATACGGAGCCGAGCGCCCCACAGGCTGCCGCTTCCGTCGGCGTGGCGATGCCCATCAGAATCGTGCCCAGCACCACCAGAATCAGACTCATGGTCGGCAGCAGCGCACTCAGGGTAATGGTGAGCAGCTTGCCCCACCCCGGATGCTGCTCATCTTCCTTGAGTCGCGGCGCAAGGGCTGGCTTCAGCGCACAGACCACGACGATATAGAGGAGGAACAGCAGCGCCATCAGCAGGCCCGGGATCAGCAGACCACTGAACAGTGATCCGACTGAGACACCCGCGACAGGCCCGAGAATGACCACGGTAATGGAAGGCGGAATCGCCGTGCCCAATGAGCCACTGGCACAGATAGTGACGGAGATCAGCGACTTGTCATATTGGTGCTTGAGCATGACAGGCACCGCCAGCATGCCGATCACGGCCTCGGTGGCCCCGACGACACCACTGGCAGCGGCGAAGATGGTGCCCATGATGACCGCGCCGACGCCCAGTCCGCCGGGCATCCGGCGTGTCCACAGATGGATGGCCCCGAACAGTCGCTCGGCAATGCCGGAATTCTCGAGCATCGCGCCCATGAAGATGAACAGGGGCACGGCAGCCAGAATGGAGTTGGACGCCGTGTCCTCGATCTTGGTCAGCAGTTGATAGGCCGCGGCATCCCCGAACTGGGCAACACCAAAGACGGTAGCGACGACGATCATCGAGAAGGCGATCGGGAAACCGAGCACGATCAGCGCGATGAGCGCAGGGAACATGATAAGGGCAATGAAGTCGCTCATGAGGACACCTCCGCGCCATGATCATGGCCCAGCAGTGTGCTCCAGAGTTTCAATATCTCCGCGATCACCTGCAGCGTCAGATAGACAAAGCCCAACCACCACACGCCGAAGACCGGCCAGATCACCGGATTCCAGGCAGAACGTCCGGAGCGCTCATTGCTGGAGAACGCCTCGAGCGCATAGAACCAAAGCTCCCAGACAAGCCACATCAATACCGGCAGCAATACCGCATAACAGGCCAAATGAACTCCCGCCTTGAGACGCGGTGCAAAATTCTGGCTCAACACATCCACACTGACGTGCTGGCCGACACGCAGGGCATTGGCCATGCCAAGCATGAAGATGGCACCCATCACCATGTAGCTGACTTCATACGCCCACAAGGTGGGCCTTCCCAGCACATAACGACTGAAGACTTCATAGACCAACGCAAGCACCAGCGGCAGTATCAAGACTGCCCCCAGATACCCGGCCCAGCGGGTCTGGCGCTCAATGACAGCGACGATTTTCATGGCAACTCACCAAGCTGACGACAAGGAAAGAGCCCGGGCGATACAGGTATCGCCCGGGCCAGGGACATCATTCAGGAGGACTCAGCGCCCCATTTCCCCGATCGGCAAACGGTAGTCCTGCCAGGTCGTCATGTTCTGCTTGAAGGTACGTTGCGACTCGAGCACACGTGCGAACCACTCGTTCTCGCCCGCCTTCTCGTCTTCCCAGGCGCGCGTCTCGTCGTAGATGGCATCGATGAAGGATTGGTCCAGCTGCACGATTTCGTTGGGGCCTTCCTCCAGCTCCTTGAAGGCCTTGAGATCGGCAAAGGAGCTATCCAGCCAGGACTCGAACACGCTCAGCTTGCCCGCGAGGCGCAACTGGCTCTGCTGGGCTTCGCTCAGGCCGTCCCAGGCCTCGACATTCACTTCACACTCAAGAATGCCGCCCGACTGATGGATGCCGGGCAAGATGACGTACTGCGCCACATTCTGGAAACCGGTCGGCTTGTTGAGCTCAGGACTTCCCCACTCCGCCGCATCGATCACCCCCCGGTCCAGCGCCGTATAGATGTCACTGCCGGCCATCACCACGGTGGAGGCACCCAGCCGCGAGGCGATCTCCGCCCAGGCACCGGAGGTTCTCAGGCGCAGGCCCTGGAAGTCTTCAAGCGTCTGCACCTTCTTGCTCGAGTGCAGGAATATCTCGGTGCCCAGAGTCGAGCACGGGAAGGCCACGACGCCGAATACCTCGCGACGGAAGGCTTCATAGAGCTCTGTAGTGGTCAAGTGCTTTTGGCCACCGAGCTTTGAGCATTCCAGTAGTTCTTTTCTGCCAAATTCGGCGGTATCCCATCG